>NZ_MWJN01000160.1:0-14207 GCF_002027145.1 Microbispora sp. GKU 823
CCACGACCTGTACCTCAGATTCACCGGCGGCAGCGGCTACCTGTTCAACATGAACTGGTGGCAGTTCACCGGCAACGACGGACCGACCACATCACCCTCGCCGTCGCCCACGCCGTCTCCCTCGCCGACGGGCACTCCGCAGGCGACGAACGCGATCCGGGGTACGGGCTCGGGCCGGTGCCTGGATGTCACCGAGGCCTCACAGGCCAACGGGGCACAGGTGCAGATCTGGGATTGCAACGGGCAGCCCAATCAGCAGTGGGCCTCCACGAGCGCGGGTGAGCTGCGCGTCTACGGCAACAAGTGCCTGGACATGAACGGCGCGGGCACGGCGGACGGCACGGCGGTGATCACCTGGGACTGCAACGGTCAGAACAACCAGAAGTGGCGCTTCAACTCCGACGGCACCATCACCGCGGTCGGGGCGAACAAGTGCCTGGACGTGTCGAACTACGGCACCGCCAACGGCAGCAAGGTGCACATCTGGACCTGCCACGGCGAGAGCAACCAGCAGTGGACCCGCACCTGACTCCGTCCCCAGCCCTCTGCCCGCCACGGTGAAGGCACGGTGCGTGAAGGCACGGTGCGTGAAGGCACGGTGCGTGAAGGCACGGTGCGTGAAGGCACGGTGCAGGCACCGTGACGGCCGGCAGTTCGGCGATCGACGGCCAACGATCAACCAGGTGAGGGGCGGCACGCTGTCGTCGTCCCTCACCTGTACGAGCTCCTGACACCGACAGCGCGCAGCACCCGGAGGGCACCATCCGGACGGGGTTGTGCCCTTCACCGGGCACTTCAGCGGTCGCGCCAGGCCTCGGCCCAGTCCTCCGCGAGACGGCCGCCGCTGCTCGCGTCGGTTACTCTCTGGACACGATTTTCCCGGGGCTAGAAGGATGTCCAGCCGTGACTGCTGAGACTGGGACCGGAGAGCCTTCTGGTTGGAAGGCCGCCCTCGGGTGTGCGTTCCTGCTGACCCTGCTCGGGGCTGCCGCGCTGCTGGTGTGGGGAGGTTTCACCCTCATCCGAAACTTCAGCCGGTATGACCCGCCGCCCGGCTACGACGTCGGGAAGACCGTGGCGGTCACCCCTTCGTCCACCCGTTGCGACAGGCTGAAGGCGCCCGAGCTGCCCAAGTCGAAATCCCACGACATCAGGGCCCAACTCGAACACGACGCGCTCACCCGAGCGGTGCGGCTGACCTGCGATCTCGACGTCGAGGTCGCATGCCCCGAGGACTGCACCGCGACGTACCGGGGGAAGCAGATGCGCTTCGACGTGAGCGTCAAGTCGTGCGATACCCTCTTCTGCCGGTACACGATGAAGGCCGAGAACCGCTTCCTGTCACAACGCCGACTGAACGACGAGTTCTGGGAGCAGACCGGGAACGAGCGGAAGCGCGGGGCGGCGGTGCGATGCGACATCGTCCCGGGCGGCGTCGACCTGATCCCTCCGGATTCCGAAGGCGCCGCTCCGACGACCACCGGATATCGTTGCTACACCCGGAGGCCGAAGGCGGTGACCGACACCTACGAGGTCGTCATGGCCAGTAGCGAGATCTTCTTCCGGGACGAGGACGGGCAGCCCCCCCGCTGAGGTCATAGTCCGGTCCCTCCTCCGGCCCGCGTTCGGTCCTGGCTACACCCCCACCCCGACCGGTCGCATCGCCGCGTACGGCTCGCGGCACGTCTTTCCCGCCGCCGGGCGCGAAAGGGGCTGCCCTTCGAACAAAGTGGGCCCGAGGACGATCCAGAGCGCGCCGGGCCCCGGCGCACCGGAACTCGCCTACCCCTCGGGATCGCTCACGGCCACTGCCTGCGCGTCGCCGTACATCGCGTCATGCTGCTTGCGTGGGGCGCAGACGCTGGCCTTGGAGCAGGCGCAGCGGCGGCCGCCCTCGTTGAGGCGGACGATGACGGAGTCGGACGGCACGTTGTGGCCCACCACCGTGCCCGGGCCCTGCGGGGTGTCCACCGCGAGGCCCGTGCGCGGCGCCGACGCCCGGAACTCCTGGTAGAGCGGGTGCTCGTACTTCAAGCAGCACATCAGCCTGCCGCAGGCGCCCGCGATCCTGAGCGGGTTGACCGGGAGGTCCTGGTCCTTGGCCATCCGCACCGAGACGGGCTCGAAGTCCTTGAGGAACGTCGCACAGCACAGGTCGCGTCCGCAGGGGCCGATGCCGCCCTGGAGCCTGGCCTCGTCACGCGGGCCGATCTGCCGCAGTTCGACCCGGGCCCGCAGGTTGCGGGCCAGGTCGCGCACCAGCGCGCGGAAGTCGACCCGGTGGGGCGCGGAGAAGTACACGGTGTAGATGTTGTCGGCGTCCAGGTAGTCGACGCCGACCACCTTCATCGGAAGCTCGTGCCGCTTGATCAGGCGCTTGGACACACTGCGGGCCTCCGCCCTGCGGCGGCGGTTGGTCTCGTCGCGGGCCAGGTGCTCCTCGGCCGCGATGCCCTGACAGACGGGCAGGCCCTCGACGTCCTCGCTCACGTACTGCGGCGCCCACACGCACTCGGCGACCTCGGGCCCGGAGTCCGTCGGGACGAGGACCTTGTCGCCCACCTTGGGAGAGTGGCCGCCCGGATCGAGGTAGTAGAGCCGTCCATAGCGAGTGAAGCTCACCGCCATCATCATGCCCACGCGCCGGCCCTCCTCGATCCCGTACGGCTGTCGCGCCCCAAACGCCTCAGCGCTCGAACCCACCATACGTGCCGTACGGCACCGGCAATCATCGCCTGTGGACAACCTCTCGGCGGACCGGGAGACCCGGCCCGCCGGAGACGTCCGTCCACAGGCCGTCCTACAGTGCCGTCCTACCGCCCTCCTACCAGGCCGCCGTCCGTGCGACGCCGCCGTCGTCCGTGAACAGCGTGCGATACCCGGATTCCGTCACCTGTCCCGTCTCGTCCGGCCTGACCACCAACACGAACCGCCCGGTGCCGTCCACGTCGACGCGCTCGAAGGGGGGCCGTCCGTCCTCATCCCGATAGAGGGTCTGCACGGCCCGCCCGGTGCCGACGTCGTACGCCACGACCTCGTCGACGGCCCCCGCGAGCTTGGACTCACCCTGCACCCGCGCCAGCTTGCTCCAGCCCACCACCGCCAGGACGCGTCCGCCGTCGGGGGTGAGGGTGATGTCGTAGACCCCGCTCGTCGTCGGAACGGACGATCCCCCCAGCTTGATCGCACGTACGTCGTCGAGTCCGCCGGAGGTTCCGGTGTCGAGCACCCACACCGTCTGGGACATCGAGCACTCCCAGGCCACCGTCGTCGCGGGTCCGCCTGCGGGAGGCGTCGTGCCCGAGGCCGGATTCTCCGTCGGGACCTGCACCGTCCTGGCCGGCAACAGGCAGGTCCACCCCTTGGGCAGCGGCGGAGCGGAGGGCCCGGCCGACGCCGCCACGGACCGCTCTCGTGGTGCCTGCGCCGCATCCGTTGCCGCAGGAGCAGCCGGGGAGGGCGCCGTTCCCGACTCTCCCGGGGTCGCCCACGACTCCGGCAGGACGCCGCCGTCGTCCTGCGGGAGAGCCGACTCCACGGCGGCTGAATCCCGGGGCACCTCCTGCGTTGTTTCCGGCTCCGCAACGGCTTCCGGCTCCGCAACGGCTTCCGGCTCCGTGGCGCGTCCGGGGTCGCGCCCGGCGGCCCCGACGGCCGCGTGATCGCCTCCGTCGAAGTCCCCCAGACCACGCCCGCCCGGCGGAACACGAGGGTGCGCCCGTCGTCGCTCATCGAGACGTCCTCGACGGCCGACGTCCTTCCAGAGATCCAGGCACGGCTGTCGCCGGTCGCCGTATCCATGACGATCAGCGACGCGCCCTGTCTGCCCGGCGTACAGGGAGACAGCCCGTAGGCCAGCCTGGAGCCGTCTCCGTTCACCGCGAGTGAGGTGACCCTGCCCTCCCCAGGCGTGAACGGAAGCTCGCCGATGGAGCCGACCTCCCCGCTGTCGCCGAGGCTGAACCAGTAGAAGCGGGACCGGCACGTGTCCTGCTCGGCCACGGCGTAGAAGAGCCGGTTGTCCCGGACGGCCTGCACCTGGGTGAACCGCTCGCCCTCCGGCCCGGGCACCGTGGCCGTCACGTGGCCGTCGGCGACACTCCTGACCGCGATGTTCCCGGAGCGGATCTGCACAAGGAAGGACGGCTCGGCGGCCGGGCCCGCCGTCGTGCCGGCGGCCGTGTCCATGGTCCCGCCGCCGTGGCGCGCGACGGCCACCCCGCCCGCGACCGCGACGGTCACGGCGGCCGCCGCCGCGACCGGAACCAGCCGAGGCCCGCTCCCCCGGGCGGCGCCCACGCGCGTACGGCGGCGGGCGGGGACGGCGGCGGAGTCGAACGGCGGCACGGCCTCGACCGTGTCCCCCACCGCGCGGGTGGCGTCCTGCAACCGGCGGATGACGTCGTCGTTCATCGGGTCTCTCCCAGGAGGCGGCCGAGCGCGTCGAGCGCCCGGGAGGTGGTGGACTTCACGGTGCCCCGGCTGATCTTCATGACCCGGGCCGTCTCCTCTTCGGACAGCTCGGCGTAGTAGCGCAGGACCAGGGCCTCCCGCTGGCGCCGGGGCAGGCGGTGGAGTGCCTCCATGACCTCCCGCCGCTCCACGCCGAGGATCGCGGCGGACTCGGCCGACCAGACGGGCGGGTCGTACGCGCCGGCGAACCAGGACGGCATCCGCCGCCTGCGCAGCACGGAGCGGGCGTTGTTCAGCACAGCGGCGCGCACGTAGACGAGCGCCTTGTCCCGGTCACGCAGGCCGTCGAAGCGCCGGTGCAGGCCGAGGAACGCCTCCTGCACCACGTCCTCGGCGCTCTCCCGGTCGCCGACCATGATCAGAGCCAGCCGGGTGAGGCCGAGGGCGTGCTCGGCGTAGAGCCCGCTGATCGTGTCGTCGGCGCCCGCCGACAGGGGCGGGACGCTCACGGGCCCCCCGGATTGCTCATCGAGATCGAGCGTTTCGGCCTTCATGTACCAGAGACGCCGTACGCCCGCCGGGGTTGCTTGGCGTCCTACGCGGGCGAGCGGAGAGCGAGGGTCATGGCCTCGACCGCGATCTGCGGGTTCACGTTGGCCGCCAGCCGCTCCCGGCACTTCATGATCGCGTCCGTACGGCGCAGCGTCTGCTCGGGAGTGGACGCGCGCGCGACGGCCTCCACCTCGTGCCTGCGGTCCTCGTTGGCCAGCTCGACCGAGGCCCCGAACTGCACGGCCAGCACGTCGCGGTAGAACGCCACGAGTTCGAGCAGCGCGAGGTCGAGGGAGTCGCGCTTGATGCGGGTCGCCCGCGACTTCTGCATGGTCTCGAGTTCCTTGAGCGCGCCCGCGCCGCCCCGCACGAGGCCCTTGTTGAGCCCCTTGCCGGAGGAGCCCTCGCCGTAGACCTTGCGCAACTCGGCGGTCTCGACCTCGTTCAGCGCGGTCGTGGCCGCGTCGGCGTCCTCGGTGGAGGTCTTCACCAGCCGCTCGGCGGCGGTGATGCACTCCGCCACACCGGTGAGCGACCGGGGGATCGACAGCACGTCGTCGCGCCGGCGCCGCGTCTCCTCGTCCAGCGCGAGCCGCCGCGCCCGGCCGATGTCCCCCTGGGCCGCCCGCGCGGCGTCGAGCGCCACGTCGTGGGGCACCCCGTCGCGGGTCACCAGCACGTTCGCGACCGCCTCGGTGGAGGGCGTGCCCAGCGTCACGACCCGGCAACGCGAGCGGATCGTGATGATCATGTCGTCCGGCGAGGGCGCGCACAGCAGCCACACGGTCCGCGGCGGCGGCTCCTCGATGGCCTTGAGCAGCGCGTTGGCCGCCGCCTCTGTCACCCGGTCGGCGTCCTCGAACAGCACGATCCGCCAGCGGCCGAGGGTGGGCGCCCCTGCCGACTTGAGCACGAGTTCACGCGTCTGCCGCACGCTGTACGACAGGCCCTCGGGCCGGACGAACGTGACGTCCGGGTGCGAGCCGACCTCGACCTGGTGGCAGGCGTCGCAGTGGCCGCACCCCTGGTCAGGGCAGAGCAGCGAGGCCGCGAACGCCGTGGCGGCCGCGGACCGCAGGGCCGGCCCGGTGAACAGCCAGGCGTGGGTCATGCCCGCGCGCGGCCTCCGGCGACGACCTCGGCCGCGGCCGACGCGGCCCGCCGCATCACGTCGATCGCCCGGTCCTGCCCGATCAGATCTCCGAAAACGGTCATGCGCGGCTACCCGAAGTCGCGGATGGCGGGCATGGTGCCGGTGGCCTCCTCGGCCTCCTGCGGCACCGGGTCGGGCAGGATCTCACGCACCCGGTCCTGGATCAGGCGCGTCACCTCCCGCTGGTCCAGCGTGCCGTCCACGACCAGGTAGCGGTCGGAGTCGGCCGCCGCCAGCGCCCGGAACTCCCGCCGCACCCGCTCGTGGAACTCCAGCGGCTCCGCCTCGATGCGGTCGGCGGGCGAGGCCATCCGCCGCAGCCCGACCGCGGGCGGCACGTCGATGAGTACGGTCAGGTCGGGGACGAGCCCGCCCGTCGCCCACCTGTTGATCCTCGCGACGTCCTCCGGGTCGAGCGACCGCCCGGCGCCCTGGTAGGCCAGCGACGAGTCCACGTACCTGTCGGAGATCACGGTCGAGCCGCGCTGCAACGCGGGCCTGATGACCTTCTCCACGTGCTCGGCCCGGTCGGCGGCGTACAGCATCGCCTCGGCCCGCGGCGACAGGCCCTGGTGGGCGGCGTCGAGCAGGATCGCCCGCAGCCGCATGCCGACCTTGGTCGAGCCCGGCTCGCGGGTCTGCACGACGTCGAAGCCCTGGTCGCGCAGCCAGATCGCGAGCAGCCGCGACTGGGTGGTCTTGCCCGAGCCCTCGCCGCCCTCGAAGGCGATGAACAGCCCGCGATCGGGATCCGCCTCCTCCGGCACGAACCGCCGGCCGCGCAGGGCGGTCAGCAGGTCGACCGCGATGGGAACGCCCGGCCGGTCGTCCATGTGCCGCAGCGCGACCACCCCGACGGCGATCGCCAGCAGCGCCCCCAGGAGCAGCACGAGGTTCGTGCCGTCGAAGCGGTAGCTGATCCCGGCGATCCGGAGTGCGTGCGTGCCGAACAGCGCGGCCAGTGTGGACGCCACCGCCACGACCAGCAGCAGCACCACCCGGGCCAGCGACTGCAGGAAGGAGAACGTACGGCCGCGCAGCCCGTCCTCCACCTCCAGGCCGATCACCGTGTAGCCGATGATCCAGGCGATGCCGGCGCAGGCGCCCAGCACCACGGTCAGCACGACCACGACGACCAGGTTCTGGATGAGCGAGACGGCGGCCAGCGTCAGCCCCGCGAGCACGATCGACAGCCCGAACAGCCGCCGCCTGGACAGGCCCTTCAGCAGCCGCAGGCCGAAGAACATGCCGAACGCCATGCCGAGGAAGACGGCGCAGAACACCGCGCCGTACCCCGCGTCACCGCCGCCCAGGGCCTGCACGTACGCCTTGGCGACCCCGATGACGGCGCCCCCGGCGGCGAACGCGCCGAGCATGCCGATGATCAGGCCGCGGACGACGCGGTTGCCGCCGACGAACCGCCAGCCCTCGGTGATCTGCCGGAGCACCGAGGGCGCGGACACGTGCCTGATGTGGTTCTTCGGAATGGCCCGCAGCGTGAAGACCATCACGGCGGAGGCGAGGTAGGCCAGCGCGTTGACGTACAGCGCCACGCTGGTGGCGGCGACGTCGAACGACGGGGCGGCCGCCGAGATCGTCGTGACCACGCCCGACACGATCGCGAACAGCGCCGCGGCCACGGGGGCGGTGCCGTACGTGACGAGGAGGTTGAGCTGGTTGGCCTCCTCGAGCCGCTCCTTGGGCACGAGGTTGGGCACGGTGGCGTCCTTGGCGGGCACCCAGAAGAGGTTCACGCACTCGACCAGGAACGTCGCGATGATCACCCACTGGTAGACGCCGACCAGCGGGATCGACAGCACCACCGCGAACCTGGCGAGGTCGGCGACGACCATCGTCAGCCTGCGGTCGAACCGGTCGGCCACCGCTCCCGCGAGCGGACCGAGCAGGATCGCGGGCAGCATCTTGGCGACGAAGACGCCGCCGATGGCGAGGCTCTGCGCCTGGAAGCCGGATCCCGCGGTCAGGTTACCGGCCAGGGCGGTCAGCGCGATGATGTTGAGCCAGTCGCCGAGGCTGCACGTCGCCATCGCCGTCCACAGTCTGCGGAACGGCGCGTTCGCCAGCACGTGCGGCTGCTTGCGTCGCGCGGCGGCCCGGCCAGGGGTGCTCATGATGTCAGCGTATCCAGGTGCTCGCTGGGCTTGGGAGACGGACGAGCGGGCCACTGGGGCCTGCCCGTCGCCTGAGGGTATTACGTCCGCCTCGTCCTCGCTGTCGAGATGGCGCCAATGCTCTGCCCGGTTCCGCTCCCGCGGACCGGGCGCGGTCAGGTCCGCAGCTCGACGAGGGTGATCTCGGGCGGCGCGCCCACGCGGACCGGCGGCCCCCAGAAGCCCGCACCTCGTGTCACGTAGACCTGGGTGTCGCCGCCGCCCGTGCGCGGCACGCTCGCCAGCCCCGCCACCACGGGCTGCTGCAGCGGCACGAGCAGGTTGAACGGCGCCATCTGCCCGCCGTGGGTGTGCCCGGACAGCTGGAGGTCGACGCCGTGCGCGGCGGCCTGCGTCACCTGGACGGGCTGGTGGGCCATGAGCACGACGGGCCGGTTCGCGTCGCGGCCTCCGAGCGCCTTGCCGAAGTCCGGGCCGTCGCCCGACGGCACGCCGTTGAGGTCGTTGACGCCCGCGAGGTCCAGCACGGCTCCCGCGTGCCGGATCTCGACCCGCTCGTTGCGCAGCGGCCGGACGCCCAGCGAGCGCAGCTCCTCGATCCATTCCTGGGGGCCTGCGGCGGTGTAGTACTCGTGGTTGCCGGTCACGAAATACGCGCCATAGCGGGATTCGAGGGACCTGAGCGGCGTGGCGAGACGACCGAGCTCGGCGACCGTGCCGTCCACCAGGTCGCCCACGATCGTCACCGCGTCGGCCTGCAGACCGTTGATCATCCGGACGATCCGCTCGGTATGCCCCCGGCCGCTCAGCGGGCCGAGGTGGATGTCGCTGACGACCGCGATGCGCAGGCCGCTCATCCGGGGATCGAGCCGGGGCAGGCGGATCGGCACCCGCTCGATCACCGGATCGCCGAGTGCCCGGCTCACGCCGTAGCCCACGGTCGCGAGCGCTCCGGCGGCCACGACGGCGGAGGCCGTACGGGAGATGAACAGCCGGCGGTCGATCGCCGCGCGTCCGCCGCGGCCCCCTCCGCCGCCGGCCTGCCGGTCGTGGCCGTGCCGTGAGCGGTGGAGCCTCCCCCGGCCGCCGCTCCGGCGAGGACCACCTCGTCCACCGGCGCGCCTCCCCCCTCGGCCCGCTCGGCCGGGGCCGCGGCGGTCTCGGCCATACGGCGGCGTCTGGACACGACGAACGTGGCGACCGCCCGGGGCACCTCCATGACCAGGCCGAACACGAACAGGTAGAACATCACGGCCAGCCACAGATAGCCGGGCCAGGCCACGACCCGCTCGACGTCCATGCCGAGGCCGAGCCGGCTCCCGGCGAAGGTCACCACCATCACGACGGCCAGGATCACGAGCGCCCACGTCAGCACCCGGCGCGGACGCGATCCCGGCGTCGTCGACGCCCTGACCAGCCGCCGCCACAAGTAGAGGTGCACGACGACCACGGCCGTCAGAATCATGCCGACGAACCCCACGAGAACTCCCCTCGACCGGCTGGCGATCAAGGGCCGGCTGACGACGATGCTACGAGCTCACGCCGACAGCCGCGTCCGTTGTCCACAGCCGGGCCCGCCTGTGGACAACGTGCGATACCGCGCCCGCACCCAGCCCGCCGTCCGCGGGACCGGGGGTCAGGACTTGCCGGCGGGCTTCTTCGCGGCGGTCCTGGTCCGGGTCGTCGTGCGCTTGGCGGCGGGCGCCCGCTCCCGCCGCTCGGCCAGCAGCTCCGCCGCCCGCTCCAGCGTGATGTCCTCGACCGTGTCGCCCTTGCGCAGCGACGCGTTGGTCTCGCCGTCGGTGACGTACGGACCGAAGCGGCCCTCCTTCACCACGACCGGCTTCTTGGAGTTCGGGTCCTCGCCCAGCTCACGAAGGGGCGGCGCGGCGGCGGCACGGCCGCGTCCACGGGCCTTCGGCTGCGCGAACAGCTCCTTGGCCTGCTCGATGGTGATCGTGAGCAGGTCCTCCTCGGAGGCCAGCGAGCGCGAGTCGGTGCCCTTCTTGATGTACGGCCCGAACTTGCCGTTCTGCGCGGTCACCTCCTCGCCGTCGATCTCGCCGACGACCCTGGGCAGCTGGAGCAGCTTCAGCGCCTGCTCCAGTGTGATCGTGTCGAGGGACATCGTCTTGAACAGCGAGCTGGTCCGCGGCTTGGGCGCGTCGGCCTTCTTCGTCCGCTTCTTGCCGTCGGCCGGCGCCGGCTCCTCGGGCAGGATCTCCGTGACGTACGGGCCGAAACGACCGTCCTTGGCCACGATCCTCCGGCCGGTCGCCGGGTCGACGCCCAGCTCGCGGTCGCCGCTCGGGCGCGAGAACAGCTCCTCGGCCTTCTCGGCGGTCAGCTCGTCGGGCGCCATGTCCTCGGGAATGTTCACCCGGGCGCCGTCGCGGTCGAGGTACGGCCCGTAGCGGCCGACCCTGATCACGATGTCCGTGCCCTTGATCGGGAACGAGCTGATCTCCTTGGCGTCGATCTCGCCGAGGTCGGTGACCATCTCCTTCAGGCCCTCGTCGCCGTCCCCGCCGCCGAAGTAGAACCGGCGCAGCTCGGGCACCCGCTCGGCGCGGTCGTTGGCGATGTCGTCGAGGACCTTCTCCATCTCGGCCGTGAAGTCGTAGTCGACCAGGTTGCCGAAGTGCTGTTCGAGCAGGTTGACCACGGCGAACGCGAGGAACGACGGCACCAGGGCGGTGCCCTTCTTGAACACGTAGCCCCGGTCGAGGATCGTCCCGATGATCGACGCGTACGTCGACGGCCGCCCGATCTCCCGGTCTTCCAGCTCCTTGACCAGCGACGCCTCGGTGTACCGGGCGGGCGGCTTGGTCGAGTGCCCGAGCGCGGTCAGCTCGGCCGCCGTGAGCCGGTCGCCCTCGGCCAGCGTGGGCAGGCGCTTCTCCGAGTCGTCCCGGTCGGTCGAGGGGTCGTCCGCACCCTCGACGTACGCCTTGAGGAAGCCGTAGAAGGTGATCGTCCGGCCGGTGGCGCTGAACTCCACGTTCTCGCCGGCGCTGGATGTGCCGCCCACCTTGATCGACACCGACTCGCCGACCGCGTCCTTCATCTGGGAGGCGACCGTGCGCTGCCAGATCAGCTCGTACAGCCGGAACATGTCCCCGGACAGGCCGGTCTCGCCCGGCGTGCGGAACTCCTCGCCGGACGGCCGGATCGCCTCGTGCGCCTCCTGGGCGTTCTTCACCTTGCTGGTGTAGACGCGCGGCTTGTCCGGCACGTACGCCGAGCCGTACAGCTTGATCGCCTGGCTGCGGGCGGCGGCGACGGCGGTCTCCGACAGCGTGATGCTGTCGGTACGCATGTAGGTGATGTAGCCGTTCTCGTACAGCCGCTGGGCCACCTGCATCGTGTACTTGGCGGAGAAGCCCAGCTTGCGGCTCGCCTCCTGCTGCAGCGTCGTCGTCCGGAACGGCGCGTACGGCTTGCGCGTGTACGGCTTGCGCTCGACCGAGCGCACCGCGTAGGACACGCCCTCCAGGCGGCCGGCGAGGGCCGTCGCGGCGGCCTCGTCGAGGTGGAGGACGTCGGAGCCCTTCAGCCTGCCGGTGGAGGCGAAGTCGCGGCCCTGGGCCACGCGCCTGCCGCCCACACCGGTCAGCGTGGCGGAGAACGTCCGGGGGTCGTCGCCCGCCCGGCCGGTGTCGAACAGCGCCTGCAGGTCCCAGTAGTTCGCGGCGGTGAACGCCATGCGCTCCCGCTCGCGCTCCACCACGAGCCTGGTGGCGACCGACTGGACCCGACCGGCGGAGAGCCGCGGCTTGACCTTCTTCCACAGGACCGGGCTGACCTCGTAGCCGTACAGGCGGTCGAGGATGCGCCGGGTCTCCTGGGCGTCGACCAGGCGGAGGTTGAGGTCACGCGGATTGGAGACCGCGTCCCTGATCGCGTGCGGGGTGATCTCGTGGAACACCATGCGGTGCACCGGGATCTTGGGCTTGAGCACCTCGCGCAGGTGCCAGGCGATGGCCTCGCCCTCCCGGTCCTCGTCGGTGGCGAGGTAGAGCTCGTCGGCTTCCTTGAGAAGCTGCTTGAGCTTGGACACCTGCGACTTCTTGTCCGGGTTCACGACATAGAGCGGCTCGAACTCGTGATCGACGTTCACCCCAAGGCGGGCCCAGGCCTCGCTCTTGTACTTCTCCGGGATGTCATCGGCCTTCTCCGGAAGATCGCGGATGTGGCCGATGCTCGACTCGACGATGTAGCCGCGCCCGAGGTACCCGGCGATCGTCTTCGCCTTCGCGGGCGATTCCACGATCACCAGGCGGGTTCCGCCGGCGTTGCCGTTGTTGGCTGGCACGCTGCTTCCTACCTCGCTGTCCGCTGTCATTCCCCGTGCTGCCGGGCTTCGTACTCCCGGCTCATGACACCCTCGTCGTCCGGGCCGGGGGCACTTACCCCCGTGAGGCGCCGACGAGGCGCCGCTTTGAAGGTACCTGCCGCCGCACGTTCCTCCCCCTCGGGCTACCCGGTTATGTCCGGGAATGTAACCCGCCTGGCGCTGTTATCCACGGAGACGCAGAATAGAGCCCATCGAGTTCCCTAGCACGCCCCGGAGACCAATGGCTGTGCTCGACTACTCCTATCTGGACCTGTATCTCCCTCGGGGCACCCCTCGTGAGGTGGCGAGGCAGATGCTCACGGAGCATGCCGAGCACGGAGACTGGGAACTGGAGCGGCTACGCCTTTATCCCGACGGCAGCAGGCGCGTCCGGCTGCGTCGGAAGATCATACGGGCCGCCCGGACCATGTGAGCCCCGCGGGCGTGGACGCCACGGTCAAAAGGGCTTTGCCCATCCGCAATGCCGTCGGTGCCATGACCATAAGTGCTCGGATCCGTCCTGAAACAGTACCGGACAAAAGGGCTTTGCCCGCCCCGGGCCGCGCCCCCGGAACGGGCAAAGCGTTCGTGCCTCCCTCCACTGGCGGTGGGGGGGCGTCCTGGTCGCCCGCGCCGGGCAGCATCTGTCGGACACTCCCTGGCGCGGGCGAGTGATATCCCTCGCCTCCGTCAGCCGCGCGCCGCCGGGTCACTTCCGTACGGCCGTCGCCGCCGGAGGTGCTCCCGCGCCGTCACGCGCGGCCGTACGGCTACTTGCGGCCGAACCGGAAGCGGCGGGTGACGGCGAACAGGCTCGCCGAAGCGGCGAACATGGCACCGAGAGCCAGAGCGAGGAACGACGCCGGGTTCATCCCGGTCAGGCCGACGGGCTGCTCGGCGCTCATCAGCTTGAGGCCGCTCAGCTTGCCCAGCGGCAGCACGTCGGTGCTCTTCCCGAGGTCGCCGGTCGGGAGGTTGCGCGCCGTGTCGGCGACGGGCAGCGAGGCGGTCGCGTCCTCCAGCGTCTGGTTGGTGGGCAGCGAGCGAGTCGCGTCGTCGAGCGTGCCGCCGGCCTTGGAGACGGCCGCGGGGGTGCCGGCGCCCTTCTTGCCCTTAGCGGCGGGAACGGCGGGCAGGCTCGGGGTCTCCGGCAGGCCGAGCATGTTCGGCAGGTCGCCGACGACCGGAGCGGAGGGAGCGGCGGCGGCACTCATCTGCTGCACCGTGTGCTTGCCCGACAGCACCGACGCACCCGGCATGGCGGGCATGACCGCGCCGCGGGCGCTCTTGTGCTGGACCCAGTAGCCGTGGTGCTTCCAGCCGCCGCCCACCTGGGCGCCGCCCAGGCACCCCGCGGCGGCGTCGCCGAGCACGGCCACCGAGTTGCCGCAGACGTTGATCGGCGCGGTGATCGGGGCGACGATCTGGTTGCCCGCGAGGATCCCGTGCCTGCCCGAGGTGATGTTGCCGCCCGCGCCGGCACCGCCGCCGAGGACCGAGGCGCCGCCCCGGCAGCCCGCGTGGGACCGGCCGATGACGCTCACCGCGTTGCCGCAGACGTTGTATCGGGGGCCGTGATCGGGGGCGACCACCTGGGTTGCCCCCGCAGGATGACCGCGAC
>NZ_MWJN01000161.1:0-13917 GCF_002027145.1 Microbispora sp. GKU 823
GTTCGGGGAAGCCGGCGAGTCCCGTCCCCAGCGGCTCGGGCCCGGCGCCGAAGGCCGGGGTGGGGAAGGCCGGGGAGTCGCCGAAGGGGGGCGTGGGGACGTCGGAGCCGTCCTGCGGGCCGGGGGCGGACGACCGCCGGGCGGCGCCGGGGAAGGCGTCCGAGAGGTTCCGGGGACCGTTCTCGGGGAACGTCTGCGGCCACGCGGGACCGTCGGCGGCGCTCACGCGCGAGGCGCCCGGACGATCCACGCCCTTACGGTCTGTGCCCGGACGATCCGCGGCCCGGCCCGCGGAGAAGTAGTCGAAGCCCTCCGGATGCGGGGCGGACGCGGGCGGCATGCCCAGGCGGGAGGCGCCCGGCTTGCGCGGTTTCCGTACGGGCAGGGGCTGCTTCTCGTACGCATTGCCGTGCGGCGCGGAAGCGGTGGACGCGGCGCTGCTCTGTGCGGCCTGTGCGGCCTGTGCGGCGCCGGGGCCCTCGGCGCTCCGCGGCTTGCGCACGGGCAGCGGCTGCTTCTCGTACGGCGGGGGGCCTGCGGGCGTGGAACCGGTCGGCGCGGCGCTGTTCTGCGTGGCACTGTTCTGCGCGGCGTTGTTGGACGCGGCGCTGTTCTGTGCGGCGCCGGGGCCCTCGGCGTTGCCCGCTTCGGCGGCCGGGCCTGCCGTGCCACCCGCGCCTGCCGTGCTTCCCGGGGCCCTCTCGCCGCTCTCGTGGCGCCCATGTGCCGATGCGGCGGCGCTCTTCTCGTCACCGGGTGCCGGGAAGCCGCCCTCGTGACGCCCGTGCTCGTGCCGCTCGGGTGCCTGGGAGCCGGGCCGGCTCGCGCCCTGCTCCGCTTCAGGACCGCCCGCGGTCTTCGGCTCCCGCCGCGGCAGGCCGCCGCCCGGAGCGGGCCAGTCTCCGGTGATGCGGCCTATCACTCCGGTGGGAGCCTCTTCGGCATCGGGGTCGGCGCCTTGCGGGGGTCCGGGAACCGAGGGTTGATGGCGGGTGTCACTCACGGGAGAAACGCTCAGCTATCTGTTGGAGGCTCGGGGGGAACGGCCACGCCTGGCGTAGCGTCGCCGCGTCCTTTCGGACACTAGCGAAGGCGCCCCGGCGCATCAGCCCGAACGGGCGAACAGGGCGCGTTCGCCAGGTGTTCACCCTAACGTTCTTGAAGACCGATGTCGCCTCTGAGGCCGAACGTAACTCCTGTGACATCTGTCGGTTCTGTTGTCAGGCCGCCGGAAACGGAACGGGCCGGGGCCCTTTGTCCTGGTAAACGGTTGGGGAGCCCCGGCCGGGTTGTGGACAGAGCGCGACGCGCGTCAGCTCGCGCAGGGGTTGGTGTCGGAGGTGACGACGTTGTCGCCCAGGTTGATGGGGGAGCGGACGCCCTTCCAGTCGGCGCCGATGACGAGCTGGATGATCGGCCCGCGCACCTTGCCCTTGGGCGCGTCCGGCGGGGGCGACGACGGGGTGAACGGCCTGACCGGGCCGCCCGCCACCTTGCCGGTCTCCGGGCTGACGGGGTTGACCAGCTTGCCGACCAGGATCTTCGAGTAGTTCCAGCCCTGTCCGGTGTAGCGGACCGTCGTCTTGGGCTGGTCGGTGCCGTCCGGCCGCAGAGCGTCGCCGACGCCGACGACGTTGAAGCCGAGCGCGGCGAGCTCCTCGGCGACCTCCTTGGCCCGCCCGGACGTGTTGGTGCCGTTGAACACCTGCACCTTGACCTGCTGCGGCTTGGTGACCACCGGCCCGGACGGCGAAGCGGCCGCGCTCGGGGTCGCGCTGGCGGTGGGGGTCACCTCGGTGTCGTTCGCGATGGCCTTGAAGAGGTTGCCCGCGGCCGGCTGCTTCCACTGGACGCGGTTCTTGTCGGCGACGTACGGCTCCCACGGCACGGTGGTGGCCTTGAAGCCCTTCGCCGAGAGCTTCTGCGCGCTCTGCGCGATCTTGATGAGCTCCTCGGTGTTGAGGGCGTCGTCCATCGTGACGGACTTCGCCGCGGCGGCGATGAAGTTCTGCAGCTTGCCGACGTCCGTGAGCAGGGCGCTGCTGGTCGCCTTCTTGACGACCTGGGAGATGAAGACCTGCTGGCGCTTGATGCGGGAGATGTCGCTGCCGTCGCCGAGGCCGTAGCGCAGCCGCACGTAGCCGAGCGCCGCCTCGCCCTTCACGATCTGCTTGCCGGCCGGCAGCACGAGCTTCGCCTTCTTGTCGTTGACGGCCTGCGGCAGGCAGATCTCGATGCCGCCGAGCGCGTTCACGATGTTCTTGAAGCCGGTGAAGTCCACCTTCACGTAGTGGTGGACGCGGATCCCGGTGAGGCTCTCGATGGTCCGGCGCGTGCAGATCATCCCGCCGTCGGAGAACGCGGAGTTGATCATCCCGAGGTGCGCCGGGATGAGCGTCCTGTTCCTGTTGTAACAGGCGGGGATCATCACCATGGAGTCGCGGGGGAAGCTGAGCAGCGTCGCCCCGTCGCGGTTGGGTGAGACGTGCAGCAGCATGATCGTGTCGGTGCGCTCACCATCGTTGACCAGGTGCTGGCCGTACTTCTTGTTGTCTCCCGCGCGGGTGTCGGAGCCCACGAGCAGCACGTTGATCGCGCCGGTCTCGTTGACGGGGCGGTTCTTGTCGAGGTCGTCGGTGGACGCGCCTCTGTTGAACAGGCCGATCGTGCTCCGGTAGACCTTGTAGGCCGTCAGCGTGCCGATGACCAGCACGCACGTGAGCACGACGCTGATCCAGCCGCCGATCCCCATGCCGGACCTGCCGCCGCCCCCGCCTCGTCGGCGGGGCGGTTTGCCGTCCGGAGGGAGGCCGCCGCCGCCCCCGGACGCGCGGCTCGCGACGGTGGGTGCCGTGGGAGCCGGGCCGTAGCCGCTCTCCTCGTCGCCGCCGCGCCTGCGGCCGCGCCGCCGGGGTGGCTCCTCCTCCTCGATAGGGGGGCTCGGGCGGACCGCTCGGCTCGGCACGCCGCCCGCCTCGGCGGCGTCCCTCGTCGTACGCCTCGGGCGGGTAGTCGTCCCTGGGCGGTCGCTGTCCGCCTCGTCTCCCCGGCATCTCCCCGTAGCCGGCGGGGGCGGTGGCCACCGGCATGTCCGCGTACCCGGCGGGGGCGGGAGCCCCTCTGCGGCCCCGGGGAGGTTCGAAGGCGCCGTCGTACGAGCCGTCCTGGGAGGGACCCCAGACTCTCTGGTCGGACGGAGCCGGCGGAGGGCTGGAACGCGCCCCGACGCGCCTGCGCTCGCTCATCGCACGCCTGCCCGGCGAGCGGCGGCCGTACGGCACAGTGTGGCGGCCCGACGGCAGAGTGTGGTGGCCGGACGAGTGGGCGAGAGGCCGGAAAGATTACTGGTTCGCTCGCACACTTGTCCTCCTTGCCTGGCGATCACACGTCGCGCTCCGAGGGTAGGTCACTGGAGCGTCTGCGGGCGCCGCGATTGGGAGGATCCGGGCCGCGATCACGCCGTGCCACGTCCCCCTGATCCAGGGGCAGAGCATACTAAACACCGACATTTTGGGTATGGGATTGAGTTTGCCTTTACCTGGATTTGATGTTTTGAACGCCGTTTGGCCAGGTCGTGTGGGTCATGTCCGTCGGCGGGGTCCGCGTACTCCGCGGACGGACAGGGCGGCGGCCAGGCAGGCGAGCGGCACCGCGGGCAGGACGTAGCGGTAGTCGAACTGGGCCGTGGCGGGCGGGACGAGCAGCAGCGCCCAGGCCGTCGCCCAGGCGATGCCCCAATTCGAGGGGGCCCGATTCGATCGGCCCCGGTTCGAGGAGGCACGGTTCGAAGGGGCACGGTTCGAAGGGGTGCGGTTCGATGACGTGCTGTTCGACGGAGCGTTATTCGCGGGCGGCCGTCGCGCCCGCGCCGACCGGGCTCGTACGGCCCAGGCGGCCGGGGGCACCAGGAGGATCAGCAGCAGCACCGTCCCCGGCAGCCGCGCGACGTCCTGGTAGGCCCGCATCAGCCCCGCGAACGGCTCGGAGATGCGCAGCGTGAGGGACCCGCGCTCGTACCGTTGCGCGAACTCCTTGCCCTTCACGGCGGGGTGCCGCCCGGGCGGCGGTGGCACGGTGTCCGGAAACTCGTAGTACCCGTACGTCTCGGCGTCGGGGTAGACGGGCCGCCCGAGCGTGAACGACCTGCCGAGCTCGGTCAGCGTGCTGCCGAGGTAGTCGAGCGGCTGGCTGCGGATCGCGAGCGAGGCGAACCTCCCGGCCAGGGTGTCGGTTTCCTTGGTGAACGTGATGCCGGGCAGCCGGACCAGTGGGGATTCGGCGTTCCAGATGTACTCCTGGGACGCCGGCCGGGAAGCGGGAGGCCGGGAGTCGCACAGCACGGCGAGGTCGGTCGGCGGCTTCATCACCGAACAGTCGGCGAACGCCATCGTGCGGGCGTAGAGGAAGACGCCGTTCGAGCCGACCAGCCCGACGCGCTGGTAGGTCGTGTAGAACCAGCCCGCGTAGCCCGCGACCGGCAGGAGCGCGGCCACCAGGAAGGGCACGGTCAGCCTGGCCACCGCTCTGCCGGGGCGGGCCGCCCCGCTCGCCCCGCTCGTCCCGCTCGTCCCGTTCGCACGGCGCACGCCGTACGCGAGCAGGAGGAGCGCGAAGACGGCGATCAGCGGCAGCCCGACGGTCCTGGTGAGCGTGGCTGCGGCGAGCACGAGGCCGAGCGCGGCGGCCGAGCGCGGCGTCAGCGGGCGGCGCATTGCCAGGCACACCGCCCCCACGACCAGGAACGTGAACAGCGAGTCGGAGACGAGCAGGTGCTCCAGCTCGATCTGGTACGCGTCGAGCAGCACCGGGACGCAGGCCAGGACGGCCGCCCACGAAGGACCGCCGCGCCGCAGGACGGTCACGTAGAGCATCACGCCGACGAGCAGCCCCAGCACGTGCTGCACGGTCACGACCAGGGCGAAGCTGTGGAACGCCTCCAGGAGCCTCAGGAACATCGAATAGCCCGCCGGGCGGACGAGGTCCGGCCTCGGCCGCATGGCCGTCACGACGTACGTATAGGAGTCGGGGAACCACAGCGCGGGCCGGTAGCCGAGCGCGGTCACCAGCCGCAGGAGCGCCCCCACCCCGAAAACCACGAGGAACCATCGATGCCGGCGCGCCCAACCCCGGAGATCCGTACGCGCCCAGGCCACCGGGTGCAGCGGATCGCGAGGCGCAAGACGCCCACGCATCCAGTTCCCAAGCCGCCCGCCCGCCAGTCCTTCGCCCACGATTCGCAGGCGCGCGAGCCGTCCCTCCGCGAGCGCTCCCTCCGCGAGCCGTTCCTCCGCGGGTGGCGTGCGCGGCCCGGAAGACGGCCGCTCGCCGGGGCCGGGCGGGCTGGGGGGCGCTCGTGCGGGTGCTCGCCCCGCTCCGGCCAGGGCGCCGAGCCCCGGCTGTCCGACACCCTCATGCGCCCCCCTGCCTGCCTCCCGGCGTACGCTACCGGCTCCGTACGACCCCCGTGCGGGGGCCGGACGCGCCTGTGGAAACCGCGACGCGCGGAGCGGGCGGGCGCCTGGTGAAGGCGGGGCGCCGGGGTGGGCCGCTAGTCTCGGGTGCATTCCAGTGCACAGATCCGGCCATTCTCGTGGTCGCACACGGCTGCCATCGGAGCAGGAGGCGGTGGGCAGGACGCTCGCGGCCGTCTCCGTCGTGCCCGCGCTCGCGCTGAGCGGGTGGCTGCTCGCCGGGTTGCCGCTGTTGCTGCTCGGATGGTTCCGGCCGCTGCCCATGGCGCTGCTCGGCGGCGCCGCCGCCCTCCTGCTGTGCGCGTACGGCCTGCGCCGCCTGCCCGGGACCGCCGCGCCGCACCGATGGGCGACGGCGGCCACACTCGCCGTGGCACTCGGGTCGGGAGTGTTCAACGGGCTCCTGCACAGCGAGCAGCTGATCATCCGGCGTGACCCGTCGACCTATGCGCAGTACGCCATCTGGCTCGCCCGGCACGGGTCGCTCCCGATCCCGCTGGGGGACTTCGGCGGTCCCGATCCCGCGCTCCGCTTCGACAGCATGGGCGTCTACGTGACCGGCGGCGGGATCGTCCCGCAGTTCATGGCCGGGCCGCCGATGACCTACGCGATCGGCCACTGGCTGGGCGGCGTCCCGGGCCTGCTGCTCGTGCCGCCCGTGCTGGGCGCGCTCGCGGTGCTCACCGTCGCCGGGACCGCCGCGCGGCTCGCGGGCACGCGCTGGGCCCCCCTTGCCGCCCTCGTGTTCGCGGTCAGCCTGCCGATCCTCTACACGTCGCGGACGACGTTCAGCGAGATCCCCTCGCTGATCCTGCTGTTCGGCGCGATGAACCTGCTGCTCGACGCCCGGGCCCGGCTCAGAGCGGCACTGCCCGGCGCGGGCTTCCCGTCCGCCGCGCTCGCGGGGCTGTCGTTCGGGCTGGCGCTGCTGGTGCGCATCGACGGCCTGCGCGACGTGCTGCCCGTGCTCGCCTTCGCCGGGGTGCTCATCGCGCTCCGGCGGATACCCCGCGCGAGGCCCTTCCCGGAGGGACGGCTGGGCCTGCCCCTGCTGATCGGCCTGGTCGTGGGCGGCCTGTGGGGGTTCACCGGCGGCTACGTCCTCGCCCGGCCCTACCTGGAGTATCTGTCGGGCTCGCTCATCCCCCTGCTCGCGATCTGCGCCGTCGTCGTGGCGCTCACGGTCGCCGGCACGGCTCTCGCGCCCTGGATCGCCGCCCGCGCGCGCCGGCTCCGCACGGGAGCCGCGTGGCTGCCGAACGCCGCCGCGGCGCTGGTCGTGCTGGTCATGGCGGGCTTCGCCGTACGGCCCTGGGTGCAGACCGTGCGTCGCGACGCGGTCACGCCCGAGGACAGGCTCACGGCCGACTTCATCGAGAAGACGCAGGTCGCCAACGGCCTCGGGAAGGACATGTCCCGGCTGTACTACGAGCACTCCCTCGACTGGGTCTTCTGGTACATCGGGATTCCGGCCGTCGTGCTGGCGACCGTGGCGGCGGCCGTGCTCGCGCGCCGCCTCACCAGGGGCGCGGAGTTCGGCTGGCTGCTGCCGCTGGCCGTGATCGGGTGGACGACCGTGACGACGCTCTGGCGCCCCGCGATCACCCCCGACCACCCCTTCGCCTCCCGCAGACTGGTGCCGATCGTCATCCCCGGCCTGGTGCTGCTCGCCGTCTGGGGACTGCGATGGCTCTCCCGGCGGCTCGCGCGTACGCGCTGGTTCGCCGCCCGTCCGGGGCGCTCGCGGGCCGCCGTCGCGGCGGGGGCGCTGCTGCTGGCGGTCCCGCCCGCGATCACCTCGATCGGCACCGCGTTCACGCCGGTCAACCGAGGGGAGGCCGCCGCGGTGGCGGGCCTGTGCCGCGCGATCCCGGCGAACGCCTCCGTGCTCATCGCCGAGCGGGTCACGGGCGACCGGCTGACGCAGGTCGTGCGCGGGCAGTGCGGGCTGCCGACGGCCCGGGTGGTCTATGTCCGGGGCCCCGACGTCCCGCGCCCGCCCGACGTGCTGCGCCTGGTGGAGGCCGTCCGGCGCACCGGCCGCGTGCCCGTGCTGCTCGCCGCCGAGCCCGAGCAGCTCATGGCGTACGGCCCGGCGATCCGGGTGATGAGCCTGCACACCCGGCAGGACGAACGCTCGCTGGTGGACCCGCCCAACGGCACCTGGTCGCTCAACATCGACGTCTGGATGACCGTTCCCACCCGATAGATGGGGTGTTCGCCGGGATGCCGGGCGTCGTGAAGGTGGTCCGGCACGTTCGCCCCTGTAGCGGCGGGGCGAGGAGATCCGAAGTGAGACCGCGATTTGGTCGGGCAGAGTACCCTAGCCCGACGTGACCACGCCCGAGACCTCTGGAAGCGCCGTGACTCCCGCAGAAACCCCGTACGTCACGATAGTCCTGCCCTGTTACAACGAGCAGGACCACGTCATCGACGAGGTCGAGCGCATCTGCGCGGCCATGGACGCCAGCGGGTACACCTACGAGCTGCTGGCCGTGGACGACTGCTCCACCGACGAGACGCTCGCGCGGCTCCAGGAGGCCGCGCCGCGCTTCCCGAACATGCGGATCAGGGCGTTCCACCGCAACGGCGGCTCGGGCACCGTACGCAGGATCGGCAGCCAGGAGGCCCGCGGCGAGATCGTCGTGTGGACCGACGCCGACATGAGCTACCCGAACGAGCGCATCCCCGAGCTGGTCCAGATCCTGGAGAAGGACTCGACGATCGACCAGGTCGTGGGCGCGCGCACCACCGAGGAGGGCTCGCACAAGTTCCTGCGGGTGCCGGCGAAGTGGTTCATCCGCAAGGTGGCCGAGCGGCTGGCGGGGCAGAAGATCCCCGACCTCAACTCGGGCCTGCGGGCCTTCCGCAAGTCGGTGGCCAAGCCGTACCTGCGGCTGCTGCCCCCCGGCTTCTCCTGCGTCACGACGATCACGCTGGCGTTCATGTCGAACCAGCACGACGTCTACTACCTGCCCATCGAGTATTCGAAGCGGGCCGGGAAGTCGAAGTTCAACTTCGTCTCCGACGCCTACCGCTACATCCTGCAGGTGCTGCGGATGGTCATGTACTTCAACCCGCTCAAGGTGCTCATGCCGCCCGCGCTCTGGCTGGTCGGCATCGGCCTGGTCAAGGGCGTGTACGACATGATCAGCCACCTCGGCTTCTATCTCACCAGCAACACCGTCGTGACCTTCCTGTCCGGCATGCTGATCGGGGCGGTGGCCCTGCTGGCCGACCTGATCGTGCGATCTCGGGGTGATGTGTGAGGATCGCGATCGTCGGCCCGACGTATCCGTACAAGGGCGGCGGGGCGCAGCATACGACCGAGCTGGCCCACCGGCTGCGGGCGCGGGGCCACGACGTGGTCATCGAGTCGTGGCGGGCGCAGTACCCCTCGTTCCTGTATCCGGGGCAGCAGACGATCGACAGCCCCGAGGGCGAGCCCTACCCGGGCACCCGCCGCGACCTCGACTGGCGGCGGCCGGACGGCTGGATGGCCTGCGGACGGCGGCTGCGCGGGGCCGACCTCGTCGTGCTCGCCGTGCTCAGCCCGGTGCAGGTGCCCGCGTACCTGGGCATCCTGTACGGCCTGCGCCGCCGGGCCCGGGTCGTGGCGCTGTGTCACAACGTGCTGCCGCACGAGACCAAGCCGTACGACAGGCCGCTGATGAAGGCGCTGCTGCGCCGGGTGGACGGCGTGCTCGCCCACTCGGAGCAGCAGGCGGACCTCGCCCGCGCGCTCACCGGCGCGCCGGTGCGGGTGGCCGCCCTCGCGCCGCACCTGCCCGCGCGCGGCGCCGGAGAGACGGCGGGCCGGGGACCCCGGGGCAGCCTGCTGTTCTTCGGCATCGTCCGGCCCTACAAGGGGCTCGACCTGCTGCTCGAGGCGCTCGCGCAGGTGCCCGACGTGCGGCTCACGGTGGCCGGCGAGTTCTGGGGCGGCCTGGAGGAGACCCGCGCCCTGATCGCCCGGCTCGGCCTGGCCGGCCGGGTCGAGATCAGGCCGGGATACGTGGCGGCCGAGGACGTGCCCAGGTTGTTCGCCGAGGCCGACGCGCTGGTGCTGCCCTACCGGTCGGCGACCGCCAGCCAGAACGTGTGGCTCGGTCACGAGCACGGCGTTCCGGTGATCGCCACCCGGGTCGGTGCGCTGCCCGACAACGTACGCGACGACGTGGACGGCCTCCTGGTCGAGCCGGGCTCGGCCGGCGCGCTGGCGGAGGCGATCAAGCGGTTCTACGAGCCGGGGACGCCCGAACGACTGCGGGCGGGCGTCGCGCCCGTCGATCCCGAGCCGCACTGGGCCGTCTACCTCGACACGTTGCTCGCCGCGTCGGGGAGCTGAGCGGCCGGGGCGGTGTGGCCGCGGGCGAGCAGGAAGCCGAGCCCGGCCCAGGCCGCGTCGGCGACGGTGAACATCACGCGGGACACCACGGCGATCGCCAGCGCCCGCGGCGTGTCGAGCACCGGCGCCAGCGCCACGACCATGGCGCCCTCCCGCACGCCGATCCCGGCGGGGACCACGACCGTGAGGATGCCCGTGGCCCAGGCCAGCGCGTACGCTCCGGCCGCGACGGCGTACAGGGACGGGCCCGCGGGCCGCATGCCGCCGATGAGCACCCACAGGTGCACGCCGTACACCAGCCAGCCGGCCATCGTCCAGGCGACGGCCTTGGCCATCTCCGTGCCGCTGAGGACCCGGTCGAGCGGCTCCCTGCGGGCGACGCGCAGGGCGAGGTTGAGCCCCCAGGTCATCACCCGCGGGTGGAGGCCGACGAGGATGAGCGGGACGAGCGCGAGCAGCCACCACGCCTGCCTGGCGATCTGCTGCGACAGCGTGGCCGCGGCGAGGGCGAGCGCGCAGCCGAGGGAGGTCACCAGGCCGAGGGCGGTGGCGCTGAACGTCCGTCGTGGTGGCGCGCCGTGGTCGCGGGCCAGCTCGATCATCGCCGCGAACGCCCAGACCGAGCCGGGGATGTACTTGCCGAGCTGGCCGACGAACAGCACCCGTGCCGCCACGCGCAGCGGCAGGGGCGAGCCGAGCCCGGCGAGGATGTCGCGCCAGGCGACCAGCATGAACCAGAGCCCGGCGAGCACGGCCAGGAACGAGACCCCGAGCGACCACCACGACAGCCGCGACAGTGCGGCCGAGGTCTCCGTCCAGTTCCGGGCCAGCCCGTACGCCAGGAAGGCGAGCGCGACCAGGGCCAGCAGCACCCGGAGCAGCGGGCTGGAGCGCAGGCGGTTCAGCAGGCGCGGCACGCGCCCCAGAGTAAAGCCTGAAGCTACTGATCGGTAGGTCCGCCGCGCGGGTTATCCACAGGGTCGGCTGATCGGGAGACGGGGGCGGCACGGGCACGGGTACTGTTGGGCAGCGTGAAGACGAGGGTGAGCGGAGGACGAGGGTGAGCGCGGAACGCGCGGCCCAGCTCGAATACTCCGAGTTCCAGGCCGCGATGCTCGACGAGGACAAGCGCCGGCGCAAGGCCGCGAAGATCATCGCCGTGCTCGCGCACTTCCTGGGCAGGGACGCGGCCAAGCCCGGCGAGGCGCTGTCGGGGCTGACGGTCGGCGACGTCGGGTGCTCGGCCGGGTTCATCGCCGACGAGCTCGCCGCCGCGGGCGCGCGCCGCACGCTCGGGCTCGACATCGACGTCCCGGGCCTGCGCAAGGCGTCCGACCGGTTCGGCGAGCGGGTCGGATTCGTCTGCGCAGACGGTTCCCGCCTGCCGTTCCCGGACGGCTCGATCGACGTGCTGGTCTTCAACCACATCTACGAGCACGTGGTGGACCCCGACGCCGTGATCGCCGACATGCACCGGGTGCTGTCCGACGACGGCGTGCTCTACCTGGGCCTGGGCAACCGGCTCGGGGTCATGGAGCCGCACTACAAGCTGCCCTTCCTGTCCTACCTGCCGCCCGCCGCGGCCGACCGGTACGTGCGGGCGTTCGGCCGGGCCGACCACTACTACGAGCGCTTCCGCACCCGGCCGGGGCTGCGGCGGATGCTGGCGGACTTCCACGTGTGGGACTACACGTTCCCGGTGCTGGCCGCGCCCGAGCGGTTCGCCGGGGGCGAGCTGTTCCCCGGCGCCGTCGGCCGCGCCGCCAAGGCCACGCTGGAGCGGACCCCGCGCCCGGCCCTGCGGGCGCTGCTGCCGGTCGTCCCCACCTACCTGTGGGTCGCGACCAAGACACCTCGCCGCCCCCTCGGCGCGCCGCTCCCGCAGGCCCCCGAGCCGGTCCGCACGTCCCGATGAACCGCCGCAAGGCCGTACGCGCGCTGTTCCTGCTCGTGGCGCTGGGGTTCGGCGTCTGGGCGGTGGCGAGCCAGTGGACCGCCGTGGCGGACGGGTTCGCCCGGCTGTCGTGGGCGGAGCTCGCCGGCTCGCTGGTGGCGGTGCTCGGCGCGCTGCTGTCGGGGATGCTCATGTGGCGGGCGCTGCTGACCGACCTGGGTTCCCCGCTGGCGTTCACCGACGCGTCCAAGATCTTCTTCGTGGGCCAGCTCGGCAAGTACATCCCCGGGTCGGTGTGGCCGATGCTCGCGCAGATGGAGATGGGCCGCGACCACGGCATCCCCCGGCCGCGCAGCGCCGCCGCCTTCTTCCTGACCTACCCGATCTACCTCGGGACCGGCCTGCTGGTGGCCGTCGTCACGCTCCCGGTGCTCGCCGGCAGTCGGTCGCGAGATACGCCTGGCTGCTGCTGCTCGTGCCCGTGGTCGCCGCCGCCCTGCATCCGAAGGTGGTCAACGGCGTCATCGCGTTCGGGCTGCGCACACTGCGCCGCCCGCCGCTCGAACGGCCGCTCACCCGGCGCGGCGTGCTCGTCGCGTGCGGCTGGGCCCTGGCGGGCTGGGCGGCGTACGGCGTGCACCTGGCGCTGATCGTGCACGGCCTGGGGGCGGGCGGGCCCTCGGCCGTGATCCTGAGCTTCGGCGCCTTCGCGCTCGCCTGGTGCCTGGGGTTCGTGTTCGTGATCGCCCCGGCGGGCGCCGGTGTGCGGGAGGTCGCGATGGTGGCCGCGCTCGCCCCGGTGCTCGACCGGCCCGCCGCCATCGCCGCCGCGCTGTGCTCCCGGCTCATCGTGTCCGTCGGCGACCTGGTGTGCGCCGGCGCCGCCGGTCTGGCCTCGCGGCGCGCGGTCCGTACGCGGGAGGAACCCGTAGCCCGGGCCTGAATCCGTGGAATCGGCGCGGGTCGTCCACCCCGAGAGATGATCCTCATGTGATATCACTCACGTTTCGGGGGACGCCGGAAATAGAGTGACAGGGAGGGATGCGGGGGAAGGCGTCAGTTCGTGGCGCGGGGCCCCTGGCCCCTGCCGGAACACCGCCGGAACCAGCGGGACCGCCCTGGGCGGGGAGTGATCCTCCCGGCCGGTGCGGGCCCAGTGAGGGGAGCGATTCACTTGACACCCCGGGTGCTCGTCGACGCCGCCGCTGTCCCCGCCGATCGCGGCGCCTTGATCAGGTATGTCGATGGACTGGTCGCGGCCCTGCACGAGGCGGGCGCGGACATCGCGGTGGTCTGCCAGCGTGCGGACGCCGAGCGGTATGCCGCCCTGGCCCCCTCGGCGCGGATCCTCTCCGGACCGCCCGCGATAACCAACCGGAACAAGCGGCTGGCCTGGGAGCAGACCGGGCTGCCGGTCCTGGCCCGGCACGCCGGCGCCCAGGTGATCCACGCCCCCTACTACTCGATCCCGCTGGGCTCGGGCCTGCCCACGGTGGCCACCGTCCACGACGTCACCTCGTTCACCGACCCCGACCAGCACGATCCCGCCAGGGCCTCGTTCTTCCGGTCGGCCACCCGCACCGCCGTACGCCACGCCAACCGGGTGATCGTGCCCTCGAAGGCCACCATGGACGAGCTGGTCCGGGTGCTGGACGCCGACCCCACCCGGATCGACGTCGCCTATCACGGAGTGGACCCCACGTTGTTCCACCCGCCGGCGCCCGAGGACGTGCGCCGGGTGGCCGGGCGCATCGGCCTGCACGGACGGCCGTACGTCGCCTATCTGGGCGCGCTTGAGCCGCGCAAGAACGTGCCGAACCTGGTGACGGGGTTCGGCCGGGCGGTCGCCCACCTGTCCTCGCCGCCCGCGCTGGTGCTGGCGGGCGGCCCGGCCTGGGACGAGGAGGTCGACGCCGCCGTCGCCGCGCTGCCGCCCCGGGTGAAGGTCGTGCGTCCCGGCTTCCTGCCCTTCGCCGACCTGCCGGGCTTCCTCGGAGGGGCGCTCGTGGTCGCCTCCCCGTCGCGATGCGAGGGGTTCGGGCTGCCGGTGCTGGAGGCGATGGCCTGCGGTGCGCCCGTGCTGACCACCCACCGTGCCTCGCTGCCCGAGGTGGGTGGCGACGCCGTGGCCTACACCGAGCCCGACGCCGACAGCATCGCGCGGGCACTGCGCGCCCTGCTGGAGTCGCCGGAACGGCGTGACT
>NZ_MWJN01000162.1:0-13794 GCF_002027145.1 Microbispora sp. GKU 823
TCGACAACTCGGTCAAGGACCAGACGTACAACACCCCGGCGGTCGCCACGCTGTTCCTGCTGGCCGACCAGATCGAGACCCCGTCCCCCACGGTATCGCCGAGTGCGCGGCCGGGCGGGTGTACGGCGACTTACCGGCTGGTCAACAACTGGGGCAGCGGCTTCCAGAGCGAGGTGACCGTCGCCAACACCGGGTCGTCCACGCTCGACGGCTGGACCGTGAAGATGACCCTGGCCGGCGGACAGACCGTCACGAGCCTGTGGAACGGCGTGAACACCGGCACCAGTGGCGCGATCACCGTCAAGAACGCCCCCTACAACGGCACCGTCGCCGGCAACGGGTCGACGACGTTCGGATTCACCGCCGAGGGCGACGGCTCGATCTCCCCCACCAGCGTGGCCTGCACGAGCCCGTAGCCGAACGGAAGCCGAGCAGGAACTCGGGGGCTCACGGCGAACCATCAACATCTCAGAGATTGGGAAGACACTGTGCGACATGTCAGCTCTTCTCGCCGGCGGTTGAGGCTGCCGGCCGTAGCCGTCGCCGCGCTGTTGACGGCCGCTGCCGGCGTGGCCGGTACGCACGTCGCGTCGGCGGCCACGGCCGGATGCCAGGTCAGCTACACGATCACCAACCAGTGGCCGGGCGGCTTCGGCGCCAATGTGAGCGTTAACAACCTCGGGGACCCGATCAGCGACTGGAAGCTGACGTGGTCGTTCCCCGCGGGGCAAACCATCACGCAGCTCTGGAACGGCACCTACACCCAGTCGGGCTCCCAGGTCACGGTGACCAACGTGTCCTACAACGGCAGCATCCCCAGCGGCGGCAGCACGAGCTTCGGGTTCAACGGAGCGTTCAACGGTTCCAACCCGGTGCCGACGAGCTTCGCCCTCAACGGCGTGACCTGCACCGGCGGCGTCACGTCGTCGCCCAGCGCCTCCCCCAGCTCCTCCCCCACCGTCTCGCCTTCCACGTCTCCCTCGCCGCCGTCGTCCAGGCAGCCGTGCGACATCTACGCCTCGGGCGGCACCCCGTGCGTGGCCGCGCACAGCACCACCCGCGCCCTGTACGCGAACTACAACGGCCCGCTCTACCAGGTGCGCCGCTCCTCGGACAACACCACCCGCGACATCGGCGTCCTGAGCCCGGGCGGAGCCGCCAACGCCGCCACGCAGGACTCCTTCTGCTCCGGCACCAGCTGTGTCATCACCAAGATCTACGACCAGTCCGGCCGGGGCAACCACCTCACCCAGGCGCCTCCCGGCGGGTTCTCCGGCCCGGCTCCGGGCGGCTACGACAACCTGGCGACCGCGACCAAGGCACCGACCACGGTGTACGGCCACAAGGCCTACGGCGTCTACGTCGATCCCGGAGTCGGCTACCGCAACAACACCACCAACGGCGTCGCCAAGGGCGACCAGCCGGAGGGGATGTACGCGGTCTTCGACGGCACGCACTACAACGGCGGCTGCTGCTTCGACTACGGCAACGCCGAGACCAACAGCCGCGACAACGGCAACGGCACGATGGAGGCCATCTACTTCGGCAACATCAAGGTCTGGGGCTACGGCACGGGCAACGGCCCCTGGGTCATGGCCGACCTGGAGAACGGCCTGTTCTCCGGCGTGAACCCGGGTTACAACGCCAACGACCCGAGCGTGAACTACCGATACCTGACCGCCATCATCAAGGGTGAGCCCAACCACTGGGCCATCCGGGCCGGCAACGCCCAGTCGGGCGGCCTGTCGACCTTCTACGACGGCAAGCGGCCCAACGCCTCGGGCTACAACCCCATGAAGAAGGAGGGGGCCATCATCCTCGGCATCGGCGGCGACAACAGCCACGGCTCCGCCGGCACCTTCTACGAGGGCGTGATGACCTCCGGCTACCCGACCGCCGCCACCGAGAACGAGGTGCAGGCGAACATCGTCGCCGCCGGATACAAGTAGACCGGCGAAACCACGACGGATCGGGCCGTCCCCGGGCAGAGCCCCGGGGACGGCGGCCGGAAAATCTCGGAACTCTGGAGCCGGCGGATGTCGAGAATCCTCCGACGGCTCCGTCCCTGGGTCGGATCACGACAACGACCCTGGAGGGACGGCCATGCGAGCGAACGAGATCACCGAGATTCTGGACCGGCCGATCAGCCGAGAGCTGTTGGCACGCGACGTGACCCGGCTGGCGTACGTGGCCAAGGACGGCACGCCCCGGAACGTCCCGATCGCGTTCACCTGGAACGGTTCGGAGATCGTCATGTGCACCACGAAGAATGCCCCGAAGCTCCCGGCTCTGCGCGAGAACCCGATGGTCGCCCTGACGATCGACACCGAGGTGCACCCGCCCAAGATCCTGCTGATCCGCGGCCGGGCCGAGCTGGACGTCGTCGAGGGCATCCCGGACGAGTACCTCCAGATCAACGGCTCGTACGAGATGACGCCCGAGCAGCGGGTCGAGTGGGAGGCCGAGGTCCGCTCGCTCTACGACGGCATGGTCCGGATCGTGGTGACCCCGACGTGGGCGAAGCTGATCGACTTCGAGACGACCCTGCCGAGCGCGGTCGAGGAGCTGGTCCGGCAGCGGGCCGAGCGTGAGCGCGCCTGAACACGGTCCAGACCGTACCGAGGAGACCACGGTTGTCGGCGTCCTCGTCCGGCGCGTTGACTCCATGGCCGGAACGAGGCCGCCTGTGGCACGGTGTGGGCGTGTCCGAACAGATCTCGCCGCTGATCCGCCGCGCCGGGTCCGGTGACGCCCAAGGCGTCGCCGAGGCGTTCCTCGCCGCCCGGGCCGAGATGACCTACCTGCCTCACCTGCACACCGACGAGGAGACCCGGGCGTGGATCGCCGGCGTCATGCTTCCCTCGTCGCAGGTGTGGGTCGCCGAGCTGCGCGGCCGGGTCGTGGGATTCGCCGCCCTGCGCGGCCGGGTCGTGGGATTCGCCGCCCTGCGCGGCGACTGGCTGGACCACCTGTATCTCGCACCAGCCGCGCAGAACGGCGGTGTCGGGAGCGCGCTGCTCGGCCATGCCAAGAAGGCGCGCCCCCGCGGACTCGACCTGTACGTGTTCCAGCGGAACACCGGTGCCCGGCGTTTCTACGAGCGGCACGGCTTCACCCTCGTCGCGGAGGGCGACGGCAGCGGCAACGAGGAGAATCTGCCCGACGCCCACTACCGCTGGCGGCCCTGACCGTCCGCTCACCCCCGGGCTAGAGGAACCGCCACAGGTGGTCGTTCGCTCCGTTGTCGTCGGCGAGCACGACCTGGGCGCCCTGGGCGGTGGAGCCGCCGCTGACGCCGAGGACCCGGCCGCCGTTCGCGCACTGGATGCGGAAGCACCCGTTGGATCCGTACCGCAGCCGCCATCGGTGGTCGGCGGTGCCGTTGTCGGCCCACTGGAGCACCCGAGCGCCGGCGGCCGTGCTCGCGTTCTCCACGCCGAGCACCTTGCCGCTGTTGGAGTTGCGCAGGCGCAGGTAGCCGCCGGAGTCCACGACGGCGGTCCACAGGTGGTCGGCGGTGCCGGTGTCGCCCCACTGGATCACCAGGCCGCCGTCCGAGGTGGACATGTTCTGCACGCCCAGCACCAGCCCGCTTGCCAGGTTCTGGATGCGCCGGGCTCCGTTCGGCACGAACCGCCACTGGTTGTCCGCGCTGCCGTTGTCGGGGTCCTGTACGGCCTGGGCCCCGCTCGCGGTCGAGCCGTTCAGGATGGCGAGCAGCTTGCCGCTGTTGACGTTGCGGATCTTGTGGGACCCGTCGCCGGCGTCGATGATCGTCCAGCGGTGGTCGGCGGTGCCGTTGTCGGTCCACTGCAGGACGCGGGCGTTGTCGGCGGTGGACATGTTCTCCACCCCGAGCACCTTGCCGCTGTTGACGTTGCGGAGCCGTACGGCGGTGCCGTCCACGACCATCTCCCAGTCGTGGTCGGCGGTGCCGTTGTCGGTCCACTGCAGGGCGAGGCCGCCGTCGGCGGTGGACATGTTCTGGACGCCGAGGACGAGGCCGCTGGCCGCGTTCACCAGCCGGTAGCTCGCGGTCCCGCCTCCGCCACCGCCGCCGGTGTTCCAGTAGACGGTGTAGTTGTACCCGTGGGCGTCGTAGAACGGGCCGAGGTTGACCGACGACCCGTTGGCGGTGGCCGTGAACGCCAGCGCCGTGGTGCTGGTCCGGGTGATCGACCCGGTGTTCAGGGCCGGCAACGCCGACAGAGTGGTGTTGCCGTAGTTCCCGGACAGCACCACCGGGCCGTACGTGACCGCCGCGACGTTCGGGTTGTCGTTGGCGGCCTTCATGACCACGCGCATGGGCAGGCTCACGGTGACGGTGTCGCCGGAGGCCCAGTTGCGGGTGAGGGTCGCGTACGTCCCCGGGGTGGTGTCCACGTCCTGCTGGTCGCCGTTGACGCTGATCGTCGCTCCGGTGGCCCAGCCGGGGATGCGGACGCGCATCGACCACGACCCACCGGCGTTGCCGGTGACCTGCAGGGTGACCGTGTCGCTCGCCGGATAGGACGTCGTCTGGGTGACGGTGATCCCCCGCTGGGTCCAGTTCAGGACCGACGGCGCGAACAGGTTCACGATCAGGGTGGTGCCGTTGTAGAAGTAGACGGAGTCCGTCAGCGCCGTGTTGACCTCCAGGCCGGTGCCCTGGCAGCACCAGAAGGAGTTGTAGTCGGTGCTGTAGGTGCCGCCGCCCCACGCCGGGCCCACGCCACGGCGGCCACCCGGTTTGAGCGGCGTGAAGTAGGTGACGTGCCCGTGGCCGTCCGCCGGGTTCTGCGCGCCGATGACGTGGTTGGTCAGCGCCTGCTCGTAGAAGTCGAAGTACGCCGCCCGGTTCGGGTCGAGCAGCCACAGCTCGCGGGTCAGCTTGAGCATGTTGTAGCTGTTGCAGTGCTCGCAGGTGTCATTGGTGAGATACCCGGCGATCGCGTTGGGGGCCCGGAAGTGCTCGGCCTGACTGTTGCCGCCGATCGCGTAGGTGTGCGCGCCGACGGTGATGTTCCAGGCGTTGGCGGCGATGTCCCGGTAGCGGGTGGTGCCGGTCGCCTTGTACTCGCGGGCCGCGCCGATCCACTTGGGCACCTGGGTGTTGGCGTGCAGGCCGTTGAGCTGGTCCTGGTTGGCCGCGAGGGGGTTGAACACCGCCGCGTGGTCGAACCGCTGGGCCGCGGTCAGCCAGCGGGCGTCACCGGTCTGCTGGTACAGGTCGGTCAGCACGGCGTTCATGCCGCCGAACTCGGTGCCCAGCATGGCCTGCATCTGGCTGCCGCTCAGCCTGCCGGTCCGCCAGTCCACCCAGCCGGCCAGCGCGAGCAGCACGTCACGGGCCTGGGTGCTGCCGATGAGGCGCCACACGTCGAGGAGACCGGCCATGGTCTTGTGGATGCAGTAGTACGGCACGTTGCCGTTGCTCAGCGTGCGGGCTTCAAGGGCGGTGAAGTCGGACTCGGGGAAGCCGGACAGATAGCCGGCGTTGAACCCGGCGGCCCCGTTGTTGGCCTGGCACCTGGCCATCTCGGCCACCATGCGGTTCGCCTTGTCCCGGCACGTCGTGTCCCCGAGCACGGCATAGGCCTGCGCCCACGCGCTGAGGAAATGCCCCTGCACATGGGTGCGGAACGGGAAGTCCGGCGCGTCCCAGCCGCCGTTGGCGGCGGCGCCGTTGGTGGACAGACGGTGGTTGGCCCGGAAGTTGTACAGCAACCGCTCGACGTCGACGAACCGCAGATACGACAGCGTCCGGTTCTGGTTGTCCAGCCAGCGACCCCCGGTCAGCCGCACCTGCCCGAGCTCGAACGGGTAGGCCGACACCCCGATGTCGGGCCGGGCCGGAGCAACCGCCGCCGCGGCCCCCCGCGCGCCCACCACCTGGTTGACCGCGGAAGCGCGACCGCGACGCCGGCGGCCTGGAGCAGCCGGCGCCGGCTGAAGGATGAGGGCGACACATGGCCTCCATTTGTTAGCGCTAACAATCGTCCTTGCTCGCCGTCCGGCGTCGGATGACGTCGAACGAGGCGCGGGACACCCGCAGAATCCACGGCGCGGACCCCGTCGCGGGAGAGTGCGGTGGGCGACGATTCCGCCGCCCACCGCCGCTCCGACAGGAGACCACCCGGGCTCAGTGTGGAAACCGTCACGAAAGGTGTCAAGACTGTGCCGGAAACTTTCGCCTGATCGCTCGCCGCCCATACCCGCCTGCCTGGGACGATGAGAAACCCGGTCGCGGCAACGTTCCGGGAACGCCCGCCAGTGGCGGTCTCGGCTGAAATTTTCACCGCAGCCCTTTCCCCGGCGCGGCGACCGCACCCCGTAAGCGCAGGCGGCGCGGCGTCCGGCGAAGCACGGCCGACGAGGCCTCTTGACGGGATCGGCGGGGTCGTATTTGCTCCGCCGCACACCACCGACCACCCGACGGGAGGGACGACTCGAGCAAGAAATGTTATCGATAACAGATCCTGGCCCGCCTCCGACGGCGGCGGGCCGGTCACGGGTAAGGAGTCAGATGCACAGGATCGTTCGATGGACGCTGGCGGCGGCGCTGGCCGCCGGGTCCCTGGTCGCGGCCGGAGGCATGACGTCGCCGGCCGCCGCGCTGGACAACGGGCTCGCCCGTACGCCCCAGATGGGGTGGAACGACTGGAACAGTTTCGGCTGCAACGTCAACGAGAACCTCGTGCGGCAGACCGCGGACGTGATGGTCTCCAGCGGCATGGCGGCGGCGGGTTACACGTACGTCAACATCGACGACTGCTGGTCGACCAAGAGCCGCAACGCGGCCGGAGACCTGGTGCCCGACCCGGCCAAGTTCCCGAGCGGCATGAAGGCGCTGGCCGACTACGTCCACTCCAAGGGACTGAAGCTCGGCATCTACTCCTCGGCGGGCACCACGACCTGCGCGGGCTATCCGGCCAGCCTGGGTTACGAGCGGCGGGACGCCGCCCTGTGGGCCTCCTGGGGAATCGACTACCTGAAGTACGACAACTGCGGCGACCACCAGGGCAAGAACGGGCAGCAGCGGTACACCGCGATGCGCGACGCGCTCGCCGCCACCGGGCGTCCGATCCTGTTCAGCCTGTGCAACTGGGGCCAGGAGAGCGTCTGGACGTGGGGCATGCAGACCGGCAACTCCTGGCGCACCACGGGCGACATCCAGGCGAACTGGAACTCGGTCATGGGCATCCTGGACCAGCAGGTCGGGCTCGAGGCGTACTCGGGGCCGGGCGGCTGGAACGACCCCGACATGCTGGAGGTGGGCAACGGCTCGCTGACGGCGACCGAGGCCCGGGCGCACTTCAGCCTCTGGTCGCTGCTGAACGCGCCGCTCATCGCGGGCAACGACATCCGCTCGATGAGCGCCGAGACCCGCACGATCCTGACCAACACCGAGGTCATCGCGGTCGACCAGGACTGGGGCGGCCGGCAGGGCACCAAGATCAGTGACAACGGCAACCTGGAGGTGTGGCGCAAGCCGATGTCCAACGGCTCGGTCGCCGTCGTGCTGCTCAACCGGGGCAGCGGCACGGCGACGGTGTCCACCACCGCCTCCGCCCTCGGCCTCAGCGCCGCGGCCTCCTACTCCGTACGCGACCTGTGGGCGCACACGACCTCCTCCTCGTCCGGGACGATCAGCGCCTCGGTGCCCGCGCACGGGGCCGCCATGTACGTCGTGAGCGGAGGGGGCCTGGTCACGCCGTCTCCCACGCCCACTCCCACCGGGACGAACGCGATCAAGGGTGTGGGGTCGGGCCGGTGCCTGGACGTCGCGGGCGCCTCGCAGGCCAACGGCACGCAGGTGCAGATCTGGGACTGCAACGGCCAGACCAACCAGCAGTGGACGCCGACCGCCTCGGGTGAGCTGCGGGTCTACGGCAACAAGTGCCTGGACGTCAACAACCGCGGCACCGCGGACGGCACCAACGTGGTCATCTGGGACTGCAACGGCCAGAGCAACCAGCAGTGGCGGTTCAACGCCGACGGCACCATCACCGCCGTCGGTGCGAACAAGTGCCTGGACGCCTACAACAACGGCACCGCCAACGGCACCAAGGTCGTCGTCTGGACCTGCAACGGCCAGGCCAACCAGCGCTGGACCCGCGCCTGACCTCTCCGCGCCGCGCCTGACCTCTCCGCGCATGCCCTTCGCCGGGACGGCCACGATCCTGTCCCGGCGAAGGTCGCGGGCGGCGGCGGCAGGCCGTGGCGCAGCGCGCCCCGTTCGTGGCTGTGCCGCCATGAAATGAAGATCGGCGACGGACCAGCCGAGATCGCCCGGGTGTGAGACAATCCCGGCGTCATGCGCGCCACGCTCTCCTTCAGGCTCGCGCGGTCGGCCGCCTTCGCGGCCGTCTGCGTGCTCCTCGCCGTCGGCGCGCACCGCTTCGCCGGCGGAGGCGGGCCGACGCCCGCCGCGCTCCTCACGGGGGCGCTCACGGTGACGGCCGGCGCGGCCGTTGCGGCGGGCCGGGAACGGTCGCCTCAGGCGATCGTCGGCCTGCTGGTCGGCGCCCAGGCGTTCCTGCACTGTCTCCTCGACGTCACGGGGTCCGCCGCGGCGTCGCACCCCACCTGGCACGGCGGCCTGAGCACGCAGATCGGCATGCTCACCGCCCACCTCACCGCGGCGCTGCTCACCGGGTGGTGGTTGTCGCGCGGCGAGGAGGCCCTGTGGTCCGTGCTGCGCGCGATCGGCGCCGGGGCGGTCCGCTGCCTGCGGGCGGTGGCCGTGCTGGTGCGTGCGCTGCTGGCGCTGCGGGCAGCGGACCTCGCGGGCGCGGATGCCCTCGCCGGCGTGCGGTGCCGCGCTCGGAGCGCGCCCCGCGCGCCGCGGGCGTGCTGCGGCACGCGGTCGTCCGCCGCGGGCCACCGGTTCTTCCCGTCCTCTGAGCTTCACGCGCGAGCGGCGCGTATCTCTCCCCTTGGGACCTGCCTGTGCCCATGGGGCCGCGCTCGCGCGCCTCCGTAATCTCGCAGACGACTGGAGAACCCCCATGACCTCGTATGTTCGTCGTGCGGCCACCGTCGCCGCCGGTGCCCTCGCGCTCACCGTCGGCCTCGCCGTACCCGCCCTCGCCCACGTCACCGTCAACCCCGGCACCGCCGTGCAGGGCTCCTGGACGAAGATCGCCTTCCGGGTCCCCAACGAGCGTGACAACGCCTCGACCACCAAGGTGGAGGTCGAGTTCCCCACCGACCACCCGCTGCCGTTCGTCTCGGTCCGCCCGGTCCCCGGCTGGGACGTCAAGCTCACCCGGGGCAAGCTGCCCAAGCCCGTCGTGTCGGACGACGGCGACAAGATCACCGAGTCGGTACTGAAGATCACCTGGTCCGGCGGGAAGATCGAGTCCGGCCAGTTCCAGGAGTTCGAGGCGTCGGTCGGCCCGCTGCCGAAGAACGTGGACGCGCTCGAGTTCCCCACTGCGCAGACCTACTCCAACGGTGAGGTGGTCAAGTGGGCGGACGCGCCGAAGGCCGACGGGTCCGAGGCCGAACACCCCGCGCCGACGCTCAAGCTCGTCGCCGCGGAGGAGGGGGAGGGCGACCAGCACGGCGCCGCCTCCGCCTCGCCTGCTGCCGCCGCCCCCACGGTGGCGGCCGCGGCGAGCGATGACGCCGATCAGGAGGGCGGGAACACCACCCCGGCCCTGGTGCTCGGTGGCCTCGGCCTCGTCGCCGGCCTGGTCGGGGCCGGGGCGGGCATCACCGCCCTGCGCCGTTCGCGCGGCTGAGCTGCCCTGCCACGATCGGGAGTCCCTTCCGGATCGCGCGGCCCGGACCCCGTACGGGATCCGGGCCGCGCCCGCGGGGAGGTACGGCCGTCAGGACAGGAGGGTCTCCCCGATCCAGCCGTCCGGGGAACACCCGGGCGGTACGGCGAAGACGGCCGACCCGATGGGGGTGATCCACTGGTTCAGCAGGTCCACCTCCGCGAGCCGCTGCTGGATCGGGACGAACTGCCGTGCCACGTCGGCCTGGTAGGACGCGAACAGCAGTCCGGCGTCCGGCCGTCCCTCCGGGCTCAGGCCGTCCTCGTAGTTGTAGGCCCGGCGCAGGATGCGCATGCCCGGGTCGGCCACCCGGGCCCGGCGGATGTGCGCGTACTCGGAGATCACCGGCAGGCCCGACGCACCGAGCGCGGCGAAGTCGGGCTCGTCGGTCTCGGCGCGGCCGGTCAGCGGCGCACCGGTGTCCAGCCGCCGCCCGACGCTGAACTCCTTGGCCGCCCGGTCCGCGGCGTCCCACTTCTCCAGGTCCATCCGGATGCGGCGGAGCACCAGCGTCGTGCCGCCGCGCAGCCACCCGTCGCGCACCCACACGGCCCGCTCGAAGTCCGCCGACCCCGGCCGGGGGTTGACGGTGCCGTCGAGCTGGCCCATCAGGTTGCGCTGGGTCGCCCCCGGCGCGCGCACCTGCGGGCTCTGCCGGAACCCGTGCTGGGTCCAGCGCACGGTCGTGAAGGACCGGGCGTCCCTGACGAGCACGCGCAGCGCGTGCGCCAGCGTCACGCGGTCGTCCGCGCACACCTGGACCAGCAGGTCGCCGCCGCTCCAGCGGGGCTGGAGGGCGTCGACCTTGAACGCCGGCAGCGGCCGTGGCGCCAGATGCCCGGCCCCCCGCCGCCTCGAACAGCCCGGCGCCGAACCCCGAAGGTCACGGTGAGCCGCGCGGGCAGCAGCGCCAGTTCGGCGTCGGTGTCGGCGAGGGCGGGCTCGCCCCGGGTCAGCCGCCGCGCGTCGTCGGTGAGCAGCCGCATCAGGCGCGCGAGCGCCGCACGCCCGGTCCCCGGCCGGAGGTCGAACCCGGCGAACACCGCGAACGTCTGCGGAGACGTCGCGACGCCCGCCTGATGGGCGCCGTGGAAGGGTTCGACGGCGTCGCCGCCGGGGAGGGGCGCGGGCCCGGCCGACGCGCGCCCTGCCGCGTCGGGTATGGCGGAGGCGGGGGCGCAGGCCGCCGCCGCGGCGGCCACGGCCCCTCCCGCGAGCAGGCCGCGCCGGGTCAGCCGCCGTCCCGCCGGGTATCCGCGCTCACTCATGAGGGGCGTAGGACTCGTTGGCGCCGGCGAAGTCCTTGGCCACGGCGGTGAAGGACACCGTCCTGCCGTCCTTCAGGGTGAGCGTGAAGGGCACCTCGGCACCGGGCTCGACGGGCGTGCGCACGTCCATGAGCATGATGTGGTCGCCGCCGGGCTGGAGCACGTGCCTGCCGCCGGCGGGGATCACGAACCCGCCCTGCTTGCGGCGCATGGTCGTGGTGCCGCCGTCTCCGACGACCTCGTGCAGTTCGACCGACGGGGAGACGGGCGTGCTCGCCGCGACGACGGTCACCTCCTCGCCGGTCGTGTTGACGAGCGTGGCGAAGGCGGCGCTCATGCCGGAGCGGGCCGTCTTCACCCACGGGTCGCCGATCGACAGCGGGGCGGCCGCCGAGGCGGAGGCCTGCGCCGCAGTCGGCGAGGCGGCGGTGGCGGTGCCGGCCACGGCGCCGGTCACAGTGTTGTTCGCGGTGCCGGACGGCGCCGCACAGGCCGCGGCGGCCAGGAGGGCGGCCAGCGCCGCCGGAAGCATGCGGTTAACGGTCGTGCTGGTCATGCGGAAGCCTTCTCTCGGTCGTCCGGCGGGCATGCGGGCGGCGTTCCCGGCCATGCGAGGCAGACCCAACGGGCCGTCCCCCGCGATGCGGGGGCAGAGCGGCGTGACCGGTCGCAAGGCTCGAGATCGGGGCATGCGCGGGCATGCTCCGCCGGAAAAGATCATTGGCAACGCGCCCGGGCCGTACGCGGCCGGGAGCGAGGTGAGGAGCGCCGTCTCAGGCGGACGGCTGGAGAAGGCGGGGCGGCGGGCCGCGCCGGGTGACGCAGTGACGCGGCGCGACGGAGCGCGGCAGGCGCGGCTCGTCCGGATGCGGAGATGCCGGCGGAGCGAACACCGGTGGCGCCGGATCGGCCGCGATCCGCGTGAGCCGTACGGCGAGCCGCCGCAGCAGCGCCCACAGGGCGGCCTCGCCCCTGGCGAGCCACAGCGCCGTCAGCACCACCGCCCAGCCGTGGCCGAGCAGCATTCCGAAGCCCGGCCCGGCATGCGCGTGCCCGGCCATGACATGCCCGGCGATCACGTGCCAGGGGGACGACGCCGGGGACGACAGGGCGAACAGCACGTGCAGCGCGACCTGCAGGGCCGCGAGCAGGGGCAGGATCGCGCGCAGCGTCCGTTCCCGGCCGGACAGGGGCAGCGCGGCGGCGAACACCGCCGGCAGGCCAAGCGCCAGCGCGCCGGGGGTGACCACGCCGCCGCTGAACAGGTGCGCCACCACGCCCAGGCCGAGGCACACCGCGGTGAAGGCGGCGGCTCTGGCGAGGCGAAGGGGCGATGTCACCGGCATGGCACAGCCAATATCGCATGCCGCGTGCCCGGTCCCCGTTCCGGGACGCCGTGTCGCGCGGAGCCCGGGAGTTCCGTCCGGGGAGGTCCGGCACGTGCCTGTCGAAGCGGTCGTCGGCGTCGTCCGTCGTGCCGCCGTGGTCGGTTGCGCCGGAGAGGCCGTGCGGAGCGCGGACGGATGATCGGAGAGCGAGCCGGGTCAGGATGCTGTTTCGTTTGTCGGAACAATGGTCTAATATTCGGAAAGTGATCGGCATCGAGGGACGCGCGTCGCGCGCCGGTGTCCCCGTGCCCCGCAGGGTGCCCTCCACCCCGTCCCGACCCCGAAAGAAGAAGCGTTGTACCTCATGCGCATCGGCGCCCCCGGCGCCGAGAAGCCGGTCGTCCGCGTTGACGACACCCGCTACGTCGACGTCTCGGACCTGACCGCCGACTTCGACGAGAAGTTCTTCGCCGCCGGCGGCACCGCCATGCTCGCCGGGCCGGTCGCCGAGCGGATCGCCGCCGGGCAGACCGGCGAGTTCGCCGGTGAGCGGATCGGCGCGCCGATCGCCCGGCCGCACCAGATCCTGTGCATCGGCCTGAACTACAGCGACCACGCCGCCGAGACCGGGCAGGCCGTGCCCGACGAGCCGATCCTGTTCACCAAGTCGCCCAACACTCTCGTCGGCCCGGACGACGACGTGCGCATCCCGCGCGGGTCCACCAAGACCGACTGGGAGGTCGAGCTGGGCATCGTCATCGGCAAGCGCACGTCCTACCTGGACGCGGTGGAGGACGCCGCCGATGTGATCGCCGGCTACTGCGTGGTCAACGACGTCAGCGAGCGCGCCTTCCAGATGGAGCGCGGCGGCCAGTGGGTCAAGGGCAAGTCCGCCGAGACCTTCAACCCGGCCGGGCCGTGGCTGGTCACCCCCGAGGAGATCGCCGACGTCAACGACCTGGACATGTGGCTGGACGTCAACGGCGTGCGCCGGCAGACCGGCAACACCAAGACGATGATCTTCGACCCGTACTTCATCGTCCACCACCTGAGCCAGTTCATGGTGCTGGAACCGGGTGACCTGATCAACACCGGCACTCCGCCCGGCGTCGGCATGGGCCACGACCCGCAGATCTGGCTGCGGCCGGGTGACGTGATGGAGCTCGGCATCGCCGGCCTCGGCACCCAGCGGCAGCACGTCGTGGGCCCGCGCTGAGAGGCGCCATCCCCGCCAGGCCCCGGCCGGTACGGCCCGGGGCCCGAAGCCGCGCGACGCCCCCGCCTGGCACCCGCCCCTGCCGCCGGACACCCGGGAGAACGGTGAACAATCATGAGCCTCATCCACGTGGATCCCCCGCGCCGTATCGCCCCGCCGGATCCCGCCGTTCTGGCGGCGGTGGAGGCGGTCGTGCCGGGGATCAGCCGGTCGCG
>NZ_MWJN01000163.1:0-13762 GCF_002027145.1 Microbispora sp. GKU 823
CTTCTGGTCGCCGCTGGACCCGACAACGCCGGGCTTGCTGTCGGCCGAAGCGCCACCGGTCGAGACGTGCTTGGTGGGCAGCGTGGTCTCGACGTTGTACGGCGTGGCGTTGATCAGGTTGGCCTTGTTCTCGCCGTACCAGAACGCCGCCACCTGCTTGGCGGCGAAGTTCGTGTTCGCGAGGTTGACGGCCGGGATCTCGTCGGCGGCCTGAGCCGGCGCGGCGATGGCGGCAGAGGCCAGCAGGCCCGCCGCGATCCCGCCGAGAGCGAGAGTGCGCTTCATGGATTTCTCCCTGGTCTGTCGTGGGACGTCACTTGCGCCCCATCCGTCAGTAAGAGACGAGGGAAAAGGTATAGGAGAGTTATGTGGGGTGTAAGGGGATCAGGGGCGTCTGTTCGCTCGCTGCCGACTCCGTGTCAGCCCGTCGTTCAAGCCTTCCGGTGCGTTTCCGCTGATCATTTACGGGGTACCGCAAACTTCTTGACCGGTCGGATCGGCGTCCAATGTGATGTAAATCACAGGTTGCGGTGAAACCGTAGGGGCGCCGTTCCCGTCCAAAACGGTCTCCTCGGGACGCTGTCGGGCCGACTCGCTCCCGCATGCCCGCGACCATTCACTTCCCCCGTCTCCGGACTCTGGGACGAGGGCGGAGGCGCCATCCGGCCCCTCGTCGACGCGGCGACGAAGCGTCGTGTGGCTACCGCGTTCGGGGTCCCGGCGTCACGCATGACCCTCATGTCCACGAATGAAGCCGGCATGCATAGGGGCCACGTGCTCGGCGACGACGACTTCTGGAACGGTCCGTTCAAGCAGTAATGGCAATTGAATCGGTCCAATGGAGGTCGTTCAGGAGTGAATTCTCCGCCCGTATTGGCTGTCGCCTTGTCAAGGCGGGGAGGTGGGAACGGGACCTCTCTCGGCCATTCGGAAGGACAAATGCGAGCGCCTATGTCCGAAAAGCTCACTTATGTCCGATTTAGCTCGGACTGGGCGGCTGGGCGGTGGGGAAGGGCCTCGACGGCAGGTGGGCAGGGCGGCGTCCGCCTCCCACGCCGGCGTCGTCGCGGCGGGACCGGGCGTACGGGGCCTCGCAGGCGGCTCCGCCTGTCGCCGGTCGAGTGGGGTCGCTCCCGGGCCCGTCACCGGGCCCGAGGCGCGGGGGCCACGGCGGCCGTGGAAGAGACACGCGCGCCGGCACGGCGGGGCGAGGCGGGAGCGTCCTCGCCCGGTGCGGCGTTCCGGAAGAAACGAAAGGGCCCGGATGGACAAGCCATCCGGGCCCTTCCTGGCAGCCGTCAGGAGTCAGAAGACTCAGACGATGCGGCCGGAAGCGAACTTCGCGGCGTACTGGTAGACGGCCAGGGTCTCACCGTCGAAGTACGGGGAGACGCTGGTGTCGATGCGGTCGTTGCCGTCCACGTCGGCGAGACCGATGGTCACACCGTTGAGGTAGCCGAGCCGCTTGGCGTTGCTGTAGCGGTACAGCCACGGCGAACCGATCGAGCCCTCACCGGTGAAGGAGGACTTGACGCCCACGAGCTCCTCGCCCTTGATGGCCGGGACGCTCGCCCTGAACGTCTTGCCGTAGGCCCACTTCTGGGTCTTGCCGGTGAACTGGTAGTTGCCGTCCGGCTCCGACCCGCTCGGGTAGCCGAACATGAAGATGTTCGTGCCGATCTTCTGGTTGTAGGCCAGGCCCTGACCGCCCACGTTGTCGCCGAGACGACCCACGTCCTTCAGGGCGATCTTCAGCGTGCCGTGCGGCCTGTGGTCGTGACGGCCGTACGTCGCCCAGAAGGTCCGGGCGTAGTACTTGTACTTCGGCCGGTGACCGTTGTCGTCGCAGTGGTCCCTGCCGCCGCCACGACGGTCGTTGTCGCCGGAGAAGGTGTCGCGGGGACCGCGGTCGTCGTCGCACCAGTCGGGCTTGCCGGTCGGCGAGGGGGACGGCGACGGGGACGGGGAGGCTGACGGCGAGGGGCTCGGCGACGGCGACGGGCTCGCGCTCGGGCTGGGGCTCGGGCTCTTGCTCGGCCTGGGGCCGCGGCCGGGACCGTGGTCGTCGTCGTTGCCGTTGCCGGGCTTGAAGAGGACCACGTCGTCCGCGGCGGCCCTGGGGCCGTCGTGGCCGTGGCCGTGGTCGTCGCGGTCCCAGACCTTCTTGCGGAAGTACAGGGTCTTGCCGTCACCGCTGACGTACGAGTCGAAGCGGCTGTTGTACTGCCGCTCGCTGATCTCGCGGGTCTGGACACCCGTGCCCTTGGCCCAGGGGCCGTTGCCGGTGAGGTCCCTGCCCCTGTTCAGCGCCTGGAACTCGCGCACGGACAGGCGCTCGGTGCGGTGGCCGTAACGGTCGTCGCGGCCGTGGTCGCCACGTCCCCACTCGTCACGGTCGTTGCGCCCGTGGTCGTCGCGGCCGTGGTGGTCGCCACGCCCGTGGTGGTCGTCGCGGCCGTACCTGTCATAGCTGACGCCGGTGACCTGGACACCGTTGTAGACGGTCACGAACGCGTAGTCGCGGTCGCCGTCCTCGTACACGTCGTAGTCGTAGTGGGTGTACGCGGTCTTACCCACGTAGATGCCCCACGGGGTCTTGCCCTGGTAGTAACCGGGGATGAAGACCCACTTGTCCAGCGTGGCGCGGTTGCGGTCGGTGTCGTAGACACAGTGACCGGCGGTCGCGACCAGGTTCTTGTAGCCGTTCTGCACCGCGGTGGCCGAGCACCAGTGCGGCCTGTGGTCGGCGCCGATGAAGAACACCTTGCCCACGGTGCGGGGGAGGTTGACGTTCTTCAGGTTGCCGGTGGCGGCCTTCTGGTCGCCGCTCGACCCGACGACGCCGGGCTTGCTGCTGGCGGACGTCCCACCGGTCGAGACGTGCTTCGCGGGGAACTTGGTCTCGACGTTGTACGGCGTGGCGTTGATCAGGTTGGCCCGAGCCTCGCCGAACCAGAACGCCGCCACCTGCTGAGCCGCGAAGTTGGTGTTCGCGAGGTTGATGGCGGGGATTTGGTCGGCGGCATGGGCCGGGGAGGCGACGATGGCGGAGGCCAGGAGGCCGGCCGTCACACCGCCGAGGGCGAGAGTGCGCTTCAAGGTGGATCTCCCTGGTCTGTCGTGAGGCGCCACTTGCGCCCCATGCGTCAGTGAAGGAACTAGGGAAGTTATAACGAAGAAACCCTCTGAAAACAGAAATTTCAGAATTTCCTCTTCGTCCCTACAGGGTCTCCACGCTCCGCCGACGAAGGTGCCGGTGCGCGTCGCCCGCCTCGTCTCCGCTGATCACGCAGCATCCGTACGTCGCCGATTCTGTGGCGCGTGTGGATCGGTCCAAGGTCAAGTGTGACGAAAATCACACTTAAAGGGGGATGTCGTCCTCCCGGACGGGGTCAATGGCGGGTGGCGAAGTGCGAATTTCCCCATCGAAAGCCTCAAAAGCGACAAACGGAGAATGTAGGCCTTTCTCGGCCGCGAGGGGGGCGTTTGCCGGCGGCGATGTCCGGCGTTGTCCGGCCGGTGCACTGCCGCTTTCCGCCGACCGACAGGCAGGGGGTGCGACCACTCAGTGGGCCGCCCCGTCGGAGGTGTCGAAGGGGACCAGGAGTGTGCGCAGCAGGGCGGCGAGGGCCTGCTGTTCGTGCTGTTCGAGGCCGGCGAGCAGTTCGCGTTCGCGGCGCAGGAGGTCGGCGAAGGCGGTGTCCACGCGGTGCATGCCGGCGGGCGTCAGCCGCACCAGCACGCCGCGCCGGTCCTCGGGATCCGGCCGCCGGGTGACCAGTCCGGCGGCGGCCAGCCTGTCGATGCGGTTCGTCATCGTGCCCGAGGTCACCAGGGTGGCGCGCAGGAGCGCTCCCGGGCTCAGCTCGTACGGCTCGCCCGCGCGGCGCAGGGCCGTCAGCACGTCGAACTCCCACGACTCGATGTCGTGGGACGCGAAGGCCGCCCGGCGCTCGCGCTCCAGGTGCCGGCTCAGCCGGGAGACTCGGCTCAGCACCTCGAGAGGCGTCACGTCCAGGTCCGGGCGTTCCTGCTTCCAGGCCGCGACCAGCCGGTCCACCTCGTCCTCGACGGGCCTCGAGAAGGTCATGGGCCGAGTCTAGCTTCTCTTGACATCGAGATATCTCTCGCGATAACGATTTATCTCGACGTCAAGATAACGGAGGATGGTGGCATGGGCGCGGACATCTGGGATCCGGCAGTCTACGAGCGGTACGCGGCCGAGCGCGGCCGTCCCTTCCACGAGCTCGTGGCCCGGGTGGGCGCCAGGTCGCCCGAGTACGTCGTCGATCTCGGCTGCGGCACCGGGGAGCTCACGGCGACCCTGTGCGACCGCTGGCCCGGCGCCCGTGTGCACGGCGTCGACTCCTCGCCCGCGATGATCGCCAAGGCGCCGCCCGGGCCGACGTTCGAGGTGGCCGACGTCCGCGACTGGCACCCGCCACGCCCGGTCGACGTGATCGTCTCGAACGCGCTTCTGCAGTGGATCCCGGAGCACCCCGATCTGCTGCGCCGGTGGAGGAGCCACCTCACCGAGGGCGGCTGGCTCGCCTTCCAGGTGCCCGGCAACTTCGACGCGCCGAGCCACGCCGTCGTGCGCGAGCTGTGCCGTACGACCTGGCGGGAGGAGCTGGGCGACGTGCCGCGGGGCATGCCGGTCGGGGAGCCCGCCGACTACGTGGACCTCCTCGCCGGTCTCGGCTTCACCGTGGACGCGTGGGAGACCACCTACGTGCATGTCCTGCCCGGGGAGGACCCGGTGCTCGGCTGGATCAAGGGCACGGCCCTGCGGCCCATGCTCGACCGGCTGCCGGCCGAGCGGCACGCCGCGTTCCTCGCCGACTGCGCGCGTGCCCTGCGTGCCGCCTACCCGCCCAGGCCGTACGGCACGCTGTTCCCGTTCCGGCGGATCTTCGTGGCCGCACATCTGTGAGGGCGCACCTGAGCGTCCCGATGGTGAGCGGAAACGCTGTTCACTTTCGCCTGGCAGTATGACCGCCAACCGGGACACAAGGGGGAACGGTGGCGCTTGAGATCGAGGACAAGTTCGACGTTCCGGAGGGCTTCGCCCTGCCCGACCTGAGTGACGTGCCGGGGTGCGAAGGAGTAGCAGAGCCGCTCTCCCACCGGCTGACCGCGGTCTACTTCGACACCCCCGACCTGCGGCTGGCGGCCCGGGGCGTCACCCTGCGCCGGCGGCGCGGCGGGGACGACGAGGGCTGGCACCTCAAGCTGCCCAAGGCCAAGGGCGCCCGTCAGGAGATCACCCGGCCGCTCACCCGCAGCGCCAAGGTGGTGCCCGCCGAGCTGGCGAGCCTCGTCCTCGCGTACACGCGGGGCGCTCCGCTCGCGCCGGTGGCCCAGCTGGAGACCCGGCGCGGGGTCACCCGGCTGCTCGGCCCGGGCGGCACCGTGCTCGTCGAGATCGCCGACGACCGGGTGAAGGGCACGGTGCCGGCGAGTACGGCGCTCGGCGACGAGCCGGTGGTGCGGCGCTGGCGCGAGGTCGAGGCCGAGCTCAAGGAGGGCGAGCGCGACCTTCTCAAGAAGGTGGCCAAGCGGCTGCGCAAGGCGGGCGCCGCTCCCGCGGACAGCGCGAGCAAACTCGCCCGCGTCCTGGGAGACCGCATCCCCGCGCCGCGGCCGAGGACCCGGCCCGAGCCCGGGTCGGCCGGAGAGGTCGTCGTCGCCTACCTCCGCGCTCACGTGGACGCGCTGCTCGCGCGGGACCCGCACGTGCGGCTGGCCGAGGAGGACGCCGTCCACAAGGCCAGGGTCGCCTGCCGCCGCCTGCGCAGCGCGCTCAAGGCGTTCAAGCGGATCGTCGCCGGCACCGAGGACCTCCAGGAGGAGCTCAAGTGGCTCGGCGAGGTGCTGGGCGAGGCCCGTGACCTGGAGGTGATCCGGGCCCGCTTCGCCACCCGCCTCGACGGCCTCGATTCCCGCTTCGTCACCGCCGACGCGCGCCGCAGGCTGGGCGACGACCTGCTGGCCAGGGAGCACGACGCGTACGAGCGCATCCGGCGCGCGCTCAGCGAGGACCGCTACTTCGCGCTGCTCGACGCCCTCGACGCGCTGGCCGCGGACCCGCCGCTGACGGCCACGGCGGCCAAGGACGCCGGCAAAGCGCTGCTGAAGATCGTGGACAGGAACTGGCGGCGGGTGACCGACGCCTACGAGGCGGCGCGGCGCATGGAGGAAGGTGAGGAGCGGGAGACGGCCATGCACGACGTGCGCAAGGCCGCCAAGCGGGCCCGATACACGGCGGAGGCGGCGGGCATCTCCGGCGCGGCCGAGCGCGCCAGGCAGGTGCAGGAGGTGCTCGGACGGCACCAGGACGGCGTCGTCGCCCAGGGAGTGCTACTGGAGGAGGCGGAACGGGCCCGGCAGGCCGGAGAGGACACCTTCACCTACGGCGTGCTCGCGGGCATCGAGAGCGCGGAGGCGGCCCGGGCCCAGGAGGAGTTCCCCGCCGTCTGGTCCCGCCTCGCCTGACATCCCGCCTGACCCTCTCATGCCTGGCCTTCTGTGATGGTGCCGCCGGTGGGGAACAGGATCGGGCTCAGCAGGTACGGCCGGCGGCCCTCCGCCGGCCCGTTGCCCCGATGGGCCAGCATCGCGCCCCCCACCTGCTTGATCAGGTCCGCGAGCTCGTCGGGTGTCAGCCAGTACGTGGACTGGGTGTAGCCGACCGAGTCGGCGATCGGGTCCGCTCCCTCCCGGTCGAGGTAGGCGTTGAACTCGCTGAGCAACACCCCCAGCGCCGTCGTGAACGCTTCGCGATGGTCCTCCAGTGACATCGACGCGGCCATGTCACGGTCGATCAGCGTCCGGGCTCGGTGCAGCCGGTAGGTGCGCTCGACCGCGCCGTGCACCCGTCGCTCGCCGACCACTTCGAGCACGCCCGCCTCGGCCAGCAGCCCGACATGCCGGTACACGGTGGTCCTCGGCACGTCGGCCAGGTCTTCGCACAGGTCGCCGATCGTGCGAGCGCGGCCGCCCGACATGGCGTGCACGATCCGCAGGCGCACTGGATGCAAAAGCAGGGTCACGGTGTCCATACCGCTACGATTCCACGATTGGTACCATTCCCAAAAATGGGATCGCAGGGGGAATGTGAATCATGAAGCCACCCTTAGGCGAGTACTACGACGTGAACGGCCGCGAGTTGCTGCTGCATCGAGAGGGGAGCGGCGCCCCCGCCGTCGTGTTCCTCCCCGGAGCCGGTGCGGTCGGCATGGACTACTGGGACGCCCAGCGGCGCGCCGCCGCCTTCACCACCAGCGTCTTCTACGACCGGGCCGGGACCGGCTGGAGCGAGAGCGTCGACCTGCCCCGCTCGTCCGCTGAGGTCACCGACGAACTCGACGCGCTCCTGCGCAGCGCGAAAGTCCCCGGCCCCTACGTGCTCGCCGGACACTCGCTGGGCGCCCTGTACGCCCGCCACTACGCGAGCCGCTTCCCCGACAAGGTCGCCGGGCTTGTCCTGATGGAACCGGCCCACGAGGATTACCGCGCCTATATGCCGCGCGAGCTGGTCGAACGATGGGACGCCTGGGACCCCGCCGACGCCCTTCCCGACGAATTGCCCGGAGAAATCCTGGAGTTCTACCGCGTCCTGTTCGAGCAGGAGACGGCAGACTGGCCGCCCGACCTGCGCGAGCCGCTCGTCGACAGCCACGTGAGCCGTGAATGGCTGCTCACCGGCATCCGAGAGGCCGCGAACATCGAAGCCGTCCGTGATGAGATCCGCGCCGCGGGCCCGCTGCCCGACGTGCCGGTGATCATTTTGACCGCACTGGCCATCGACCCGTTCAAGCAGGCAGTGTCGGCAGGCGTTCCCGAGGAACTGCTCCAGGCGGAGAACGACGGCAAAACGCGCCTCTACAACGAGTTCGCCGCCTCCGTCCCGCGCGGTGAGAACCGCATCGTGGAGGACGCGGGGCACGTCACACTGCCGTTCCGCCGCCCTGACGCGGTGGTGCGGGCGATCCGCGACGTCCTCGCACTGTGACTCTCAGGCATGACTCTCAGGTCGCGTACCGCGCGCCGGTTTCAGGTCGCATACCGCTCCATGCTCACGACGCGCTCGCCGGCATCGACGGTGTCGCCGTGTCTGCCGGCGGCGCGGTTTCTGTCAGCGGTGTGGTGGAGCACGGCGAAGCCGCCCTTGGCGAGGGTGTGGTCGGCGGTCCGCACGCCGTGCAGCGCCTCGCCTGCCATGCCCAGCAGCTCGGGCAGGATCTTGCCGTGGCTGCACAGCACCGCCGGCCCGGGCGCGGCCAGCAGATCGCGCACGAGCCGTTCCGCCTCGCGCGGGTCGTAGCCGCTCTCCGACAGCGCCGTCTCCTCGCGCACCTCCAGCCCGTGCCGCTCGGCGTACGGCTTGAGCGTCTGCACGCAGCGCCTGCTGTGCGAGCTGACCAGGACGGCCGGGCGGTAGGCCCCGAGCACCGTGGCCAGGATCTTGGCCTGGGCGCGGCCGCGCTCGTCCAGCGGGCGCCGGTCGTCGTCGCCCTTCCACTCCTGCCTGGAGCCCGCCAGCGCGTGCCGCAGCAAAATCAGTGGCGTGGTGACGAGGGGAGCGGCGCCGACGGCGCGCAGCAGGCTGCGGTCCCACGCGTAGGTGAGGCGCCGTCGCGCCTCCTCGATCGGCAGCCAGGCGACCTTGTCGACCTCGCACCCGTCGCCGCCGATCGGATGCTGGTGCCCGGGCGCCTGGGCGAGCCAGTAGTCCACCCGCTTCAGCCGGCCGTCGTGCATGTAGTGCACGGGCGGGAGCGCGCGGCCGAGCACGACCCGCAGGCCGGTCTCCTCCCACACCTCGCGCAGGGCCGCCGCGATCACGTGCTCGCCGCGCCTGAGCTTCCCCTTGGGCAGGCTCCAGTCGTCGTACGCCGGGCGGTGCACGAGGGCGACCTCCGGGTCGTCCTCGTTTCCCCGCCAGACGACCGCCCCGGCCGCCCTGATCATGCCCTTGCCCATGCCTTCGACCATGCCCTCGGCCGTCAGTCCGTCACGTCGTTCACGGTCCGCCAGCGCCTCCCCGCGATCAGGTGGTGCTGGAGATCGACCTCGCCCCGGTGACGCAGCCACTTGCCGTCGGAGTGCAGCGTCCAGGCGGTGGTGGTGTCCCGGAACGCCAGATCGAGCAGATCGGACAGATACCTGCGCTGCTGCGTGCTGGTGACCTTGACCAGCGCCTCGACCCGCCGGTCCAGGTTGCGGCGCATCAGGTCGGCGCTGCCGATCCAGATCTCCGGCCGCCGCCCCCCGCCGAACTCGTACACCCGGGAGTGTTCGAGGAAACGGCCGAGCACGCTGCGTACGCGGATGTTCTCCGACAGGCCGGGCACGCCGGGGCGGAGGGTGCAGATGCCGCGCACCCACAGGTCGACCGGCACCCCCGCCTGCGAGGCGCGATACAGCGCGTCGATGATCGGCTCGTCCACCATCGAGTTGGTCTTGATCCGGATCCGGGCCGGGCGGCCCGCCACGCGATGGGCGATCTCCTGCTCGATCCGGGCGAGCAGGCCCTGGCGCAGCGAGTCGGGCGCGACCAGCAGCCGGCGATACTCGGACTGGTGGGAGTAGCCGGTCAGGTGGATGAACAGGTCAGTGACGTCCTCGCCCACCTGCGGATCGGCGGTGAGCAGGCCGAAGTCCTCATACTGCCGGGCCGTCTTCGGGTTGTAGTTGCCGGTGCCGATGTGGCAGTAGCGGCGCAGCTCGCCGCCCGCCTCCTGACGGACCACCATCGACAGCTTGCAGTGCGTCTTGAGGCCGAGCACGCCGTACACGACGTGGCACCCGGCCGTCTCCAGCTTGCGCGCCCAGGAGATGTTCGCGTGCTCGTCGAACCTCGCCTTGATCTCCACCACGACCACGACCTGCTTGCCCGCCTCGGCCGCGTCGATCAGCGCGTCCACGATCGGCGAGTCGCCGCTGGTGCGATAGAGGGTCTGTTTGATCGCCAGCACGTCCGGGTCGGCCGCCGCCTCCTCCACGAACCGCTGCACGCTCGTCGCGAACGAGTCGTACGGGTGGTGGATGAGGATGTCGCGCTCGCGGAGGGTGGCGAACAGGTCGTCCTCGGCGCTGATCGCCTCCGCCGGGACGAACGGCCGGTAGTGGAGCTCCGGGCGGTCGAGGTCGGCGATGGCGTGCAGCCCGGTTAAGTCGAGCGGCCCGGGCAGGCGGTAGATCTCGTTGTCGGACACGCCCAGCTCGTCCACCAGCAGTTCCAGCACCTGCGGGGTGATGGTGTCCTCGACCTCCAGCCGCACCGGCGGCCCGAACCGGCGGCGCAGCAGCTCGCGCTCCAGCGCCTTCATGAGGTTCTCCGTGACGTCCTCGTCGATCTCCAGGTCCTCGTTCCTGGTCACCCGGAAGACGTGGTGCTGCACGATCTGCATGCCCTTGAACAGTTCGCCCAGGTGGGCGGCGATCACGTCCTCCAGCGGGACGAACCGGTTGGGCGAGGCGGTCACGAACCGGGGAAGCTGCGAGGGGACCTTCACCCGCGCGAACACCGTGTGGTCGTTCGCCGGGTTCCGCACGGTCACGGCCAGGTTCAGCGAAAGACCGGAGATGTACGGGAACGGGTGGGCGGGATCGACGGCCAGCGGCGTCAGGACCGGCCGGATCCGCTCACGGAAGAGCTTGCGCAGCGCCGTCCGCTCGTCCCTCGCGAGGTCGTCCCAGCGGACGATCGCGATGCCCTCCTCGGCGAGCTCCGGGCAGATGCGGCCGTGGAAGACCGCGGCGTGCCTGCGCGCGAGCTCGTCGGCGACCGTCGAGATCCGCGACAGCGCCTCGCTCGGCTTCAGCCCGCCCGTCGTCCGCAGGAGCAGGCCGGTCGCCATCCGCCGTTTGAGCCCGGCCACCCGTACGCGGAAGAACTCGTCCAGGTTGCTCGCGAAGATGGCGAGGAACCGGACGCGTTCGAGCAGCGGCACCGAGGAGTCCTCCGCCAGCTCCAGGACGCGCTCGTTGAACTGGAGCCAGCTCTCCTCCCGGTTGAGGAATCGGTCGGTGGGCAGCGGGGCGTGCGCGGGGAGGTCGGCCTCCTCCGGCTCAGGGGCGGGGGAGCTTTGGGCGGACATATAACGAAATATGCCCCAACTCGTTGAACGGAACGTTAACTTCGTAGCAACGAAAGCGTCAGGCCGGCGCTGACAGGCCCGGCGATCGTCCACGCGCCGCCGGCGGGACCGTCAGATCTCCCCGTGCTGTTGCCGGTCGAATCCCTTCGTCCGCTCCCGCTGCAGGCGTTCCAGTTCCTTGGCCCGCTCGCGCTGCTGGCGTTCGAGTTCCTTGGCGCGTTCGCGCTGTTCGCGTTCGCGTGCCTTCTCCTGCTCGCGGCGGAGCTTCTCCTGCTCCTTCATCTGCCGTTCGAGTTCCTTGGCGCGTTCGCGCTGCTCGCGTTCCTTGGCCTTCTCCAGCTCGCGCTGCTGGCGTTCGAGCTGCTTGGCGCGTTCGCGCTGTTCGCGTTCGCGTGCCTTCTCCTGCTCGCGGCGGAGCTTCTCCTGCTCCTTCGAGTCGCGCTCGGCGGGTCGCGCCGTACGGGTCTCCGCGGCGGGGGTCAGGACCAGGCCGCGCGTGGCGGCGGTGAGCGTGGGATTGGAATCGAGGCCGGTCAGGCCGTTCCAGGACAGGTTCACCAGGTGGGCGGCGACCTCCTCGCGGCGCGGCTTGCGCACCTCGAGCCACCACTGGCCGGTGAGGGCGGTCATCCCCACGAGCATCTGGGCGTACATCGGCGCGAGCTTGGGGTCATAGCCGCGCTCCCGGAACTCGTCCGCCAGCACGTCCTCCACCTGGCTGGCGATGTCGCTGATCAGGCTGGCGAAGGTGCCCGTACCCGAGGCGGCGTGGGAGTCACGGACGAGGATGCGGAAGCCCTCGCTGCTCTCCTCGATGTACTGCAGGAGGGCGAGCGCGGCCCGCTCCAGCTTGATGCGGGCGTGCGAGGCCGACAGGGCCTGGGTGACCAGGCTGAGCAGGCGCTGCATCTCCCGGTCGATGACGACGGCGTAGATGCCCTCCTTGCCGCCGAAGTGCTCGTACACCACCGGCTTGGACACCTTGGCGCTGGCCGCGATCTCCTCGACCGAGGTGCCGTCGAAACCCTTGTCGGCGAACAGGGCACGGCCGACCTGGATCAGCTGCTCGCGCCGTTCCGCGCCGGTCATGCGTCTTCGGGATCGGGAAGACTCGCTCACGGGTTCCATCATGGCGGGTGCGGGTGCCCTGACCCGGCTCGGGCCGGTCCGCGTCTTTTCCGGAGAAGTCACCCGACGTGCCGGTACGGCCACCGCGGAGGCGGGGGCCGTACGAGTGCCGGTGCCGGCCGGTGCCGGGAGGGCGGATGTGGAGGGCGCCGCCGGAGAAGGGGGCGCCGATGCGGGGGAGGTCGGTGTGAGGGACAGGGCCGCCGCGTTCCGCGGAGCGGCCCTGCCGTCAACGCTGACTGAGTCGTCAGCCAAGTCGCTTCGCCGCCAGCCGCTCGGGGGTCGGCCAGCGCACGTCGTAGGCCCATCCGGCCTTCTCGAACCAGCGGATCAGGCCCGCGCTGAGGTCGATCTGGCCCTTCAGGGCGCCGTGCCGCGCGCAGGTGGGGTCGGAGTGGTGCAGGTTGTGCCACGACTCGCCGAACGACGGGATGGCCAGCCACCAGACGTTGCGGGACTTGTCGCGCGACTCGAACACCTCCTCGCCGAACACGTGGCAGATGGAGTTGATCGACCAGGTCACGTGGTGCAGCAGCCCGATCCGGATCAGCGTGCCCCAGAAGAAGGCGGTCAGCGCGCCCTGCCACGACCAGGTGATGAGGCCGCCCAGGACGGGCGGGAGCAGCAGGGAGGTGATCGCCAGCGGCGGGAACCACCGGTGCAGCTTCATGATGTCCGGGTCCTTCAGCAGGTCCGGGGCGTACTTGGCGCGGTTGACGCGCTCGACCTCGAAGAGCCAGCCCACGTGCGCGTACAGCAGGCCCTTGCACATCGACCTGAAGCCGGGCCCGAACCGCCACGGCGAGTGCGGGTCGCCCTCCTTGTCGGAGAACTTGTGGTGCTTGCGGTGGGCGGCCACCCAGTCCAGCACCGACATCTCCAGCGAGAGGCTGCCGGCGATCCCGAGGGCGATCTTCAGAGGCCGGTTGGCCTTGAACGAGCCGTGGGTGAAATAGCGGTGGAACCCGACCGTGACCCCCAAGCCGGACACGACGTAGAACACGGCGGCGATCGCGATGTCCGTCCAGCCCAGGCCCCATCCCCAGGCGAACGGCACCGCGGCGATGACCGCGAGGATCGGAAGGCCGACGACGAGCGCGAAGACGACCAGATCGGCTTTGCTCTTGCCTTCAGGCTCGAACTCCGGCTTCGGCTGTGGTGAGGGACGTTCGGTCAGGACGGTCATGGGCTACCTCACGAGATATGGGGAAGATTGTCTGGCTACGCAACCGTAACCTACGCCATCGTAAGTTAGGAATGCCTAAGAGCGAATGTGTGGAAGGTGACGCTCCGGGCCACATCTGGTGGCGAATCCATGCCTTGCACCAACGGTCGGCCATCTGGTAATGCCTCGTGCTCGCTTGCGGGGCCGCGCCGTCGACGCCGCGGCGTCCACGGCGATCTGCCCGCAGGGCCCTCTCGATAACATCCGGATTCGCCGTATTTCCGGCCATATGCGGGCTTGTCGGGCGGGCTGGGCAACCGCCGACCGCGAAGCCGAAGCCAGGCGCACCGTCGGTGACGGACGT
>NZ_MWJN01000164.1:0-12616 GCF_002027145.1 Microbispora sp. GKU 823
CTGCGCGCCGCCGCCGGCTGGCCCGACGCCCCCGCGCCCGGTGCTCGCCGAGGACCTGCTGGCCGAGCGCGCGCTGGACGGCGACGAGGACGCCCGGGCCCAGCTGGTGGAGAACGTCTACAAGCCGCTTGCCGGGACCCCGCTGCTCGACACGCTCGCCACGTACCTGGAGCAGGGGACCTCCCTCGAGGCGACGGCCCGGCTGCTGTTCGTCCATCCCAACACCGTGCGGTACCGTCTACGTAAGATCACGGAACTGACCGGGTACCAGCCCACGGAGGGGCGGTCCGCATTCACCCTCCAGGTGGGTCTCATACTCGGGCGCCTGTCCGTAACCTGAGCCGGGTGCCTTAATCTCCTCGACACCGAAACTGTAGGTACCCCACAACGCGGCGGCCACAAAGTTCGTTCGGATCTCCATCAGTGTGGTGAACCTCTACAGGGCAGGGTTGAGTACGTGCTCGTCATCGTCGCTCCGGGCCAAGGCGCCCAAACCCCAGGATTCCTCAGTCCGTGGCTCGAGATCCCCGAGTTCCGCGACCGAATCTCCGCGTGGTCGGAGATCGTGGAGCTCGATCTCGTGACGTACGGGACGACCGCCGGCGCCGACGAGATCCGCGACACCGCCGTGGCCCAGCCCCTGCTCGTGGCGGCCGCTCTGGCGTCGTTCGAGACGCTCGGGGTCGGGCCGGACATGGTCGCGGGGCACAGTGTGGGCGAGCTCGCCGCCGCCGCGATCGCCGGGGTGCTGACCCCCGAGCAGGCCCTCGCCCTGGTGCGCGAGCGCGGCCGGGCCATGGCCAAGGCCGCCGCCGTCACCGAGACCGGCATGAGCGCCGTGCTCGGCGGCGCGGAGGAGGACGTCCTCGCCGCGATCTCCAAGCACGGGCTGACCCCCGCCAACATCAACGGTGCGGGCCAGATCGTCGCGGGCGGCACCCGGGCGCAGCTGGAGGCCTTCGCGTCCGAGCCGCCGGAGAAGGCGCGGGTGCGCCCCCTGGCGGTCGCCGGAGCCTTCCACACCGTCCACATGGCCCCCGCCGTCGACCACCTGCGCGCCGAGGCCGCGGCCCTCACCCCCGCGGACCCGTCGGTCACGCTGCTGTCCAACGCCGACGGCGCGGCCGTCGCCGGAGGAGGCGAGTTCCTGGACCGGCTGGTGAACCAGGTGGCCAACCCGGTCCGGTGGGACGCCTGCATGGCGACGATGGCCGAGCGGGGCGTCACCGCCATGATCGAGCTGCTGCCCGGCGGCACGCTGACGGGCCTGGCCCGGCGGGCCCTGCCCGGCGTGAAGACCGTGGCGCTCAAGACCCCTGACGACCTGGACACCGCCCGGGAGGTGCTGAAGTGAGGCTCGGTCAAGGCGCCCCCGCGGCGAGGATCCTCGCCTTCGGCGGCTACCAGCCCGCCCAGGTCGTGACCAACGACGACCTCGCCGCCCGGCTCGACACCAACGACGAGTGGATCCAGAGCCGCGTCGGCATCAAGGAACGCCGCGTGGCGGGCCCGCAGGAGTCGGAGATCGACCTCGCGGTGCAGGCGGGCGGCAAGGCCCTGGCGGCCAGCGGCCTGTCCAGCGACGACATCGACCTGGTGATCGTGGCGACCTGCACGATCGAGGCCCCGATTCCCAACGCCGCCGGCCGCGTCGCCCACCGGCTCGGCATCGACGCCCCCGGCGCGTACGACATCAACGCCGCCTGCGCCGGGTTCTGCTACGCGCTGGCCGCCGCCTCCGACGCGGTGCGGTCGGGCTCGGCGACCAACGTGCTGGTCGTCGGCAGCGAGAAGCTCAGCCAGTGGGTCGACGGCGAAGACCGGTCGACCGCTGTGATCTTCGCCGACGGCGCGGGCGCCGCGGTCGTGGGCCCCTCCGACCGGCCGGGCATCGGCCCGGTGGCCTGGGGCAGCGCCGGCGACAAGGCCGACGCGATCATGATCAAGGACCGCCGGTCCTTCCTCTACCAGGAAGGCCAGACGGTGTTCCGCTGGGCCACCACCGCGCTTCACCCGGTGGCCAAGCTCGCCTGCGAGCGTGCGGGCGTGGACCCCGCCGACCTGGCCGCCTTCGTCCCGCACCAGGCGAACCTGCGGATCGTCGAGGCCATCGCGCGCAAACTGGGCGCCGACAACGCCGTCGTCGCCAGGGACATCGTGCTCGCCGGCAACACCTCCGCCGCGTCGATCCCGCTCGCGCTCTCGCGCATGATCGAGCGCGGCGAGGTCCAGTCGGGCGGCCTGGCCCTGCTGCTGGGCTTCGGCGCCGGCCTTACCTACGCCTCCCAGGTGATCGAGATCCCCTGAGGAACGTGTACGGCCTGCCGTACACAGCTGGGGCAACCCAGGAAACCCGGAAGACAGTAAATCCAAGGAGTAGTCGCGACATGGCACTGACCGAGCAGGAGATCCTCGCGGGCCTCGGCAAGATCATCAACGAGATCACCGGCATTTCGGCCGACGAGGTCACGCCGGAGAAGAGCTTCGTGGACGACCTGGACATCGACTCGCTCTCCATGGTCGAGATCGCCGTCGCGGCCCAGGACGAGTTCGGCGTCGAGATCCCCGACGACCAGCTCAAGCACCTGAAGACCGTCAAGGACGTCATCAACTTCATCCAGGCCTAAGTACGACGGCCGCGCGGACGTGCCCGCCCCGCCTGAGGCGACAGGGCGCGTCCGGCCCCCTTTCACGCCCCGACACAAGAGGAGTGCAGACAAGTGAGTAAGGACCGGGTACGTGTCGTAGTCACCGGGCTCGGCGCGACGACGCCCCTCGGTGGAGACGTCGCATCGACCTGGTCGGCGCTCCTCGAGGGGCGGTCGGGCATCCGCCCGCTCACCGAGGACTGGGTCGACACCGTGCCGGTGAAGTTCGCCGGTGTGGCGGCCGTCGATCCCGGCGAGGTGCTTCCCCGGCCCGAGGCCAGGAGGCTCGACCGGGCCGAGCAGTTCGCCCTGATCGCCGCCAGGCAGGCCTGGCAGGACGCGGGCGCCCCCGAGGTGGACGGGGAGCGGCTTGGCGTGGTGGTCGGCAGCGGCATCGGCGGCATCGGAACGATCCTGTCCGCCTACGACCTCTACCGGGAGAAGGGCTGGAACCGGCTGTCGCCGTTTACCGTGCCCATGCTCATGCCCAACGGCTCGGCCGGTTGGATCAGCATCGAACTGGGCGCCAAGGCCGGCGCGCACGCCACGGTCAGCGCCTGCGCCACCGGCGCCGAGTCCATCGGCTACGGCATCGACATGATCCGCTCCGGCCGGGCCGACATCGTCGTCGCCGGCGGCACCGAGGCGGCGATCCACGGTCTGAACGTGGCGTCGTTCGCCGCGGCGCGGGCCATGTCGACCCGCAACGACGAGCCCGAGCGCGCCTCCCGCCCGTTCGACAAGGGCCGCGACGGCTTCGTGCTCGGCGAGGGCGCGGGCATCGTGGTGCTGGAGTCGGAGGAGCACGCCCTGGCTCGCGGCGCCCGCATCTACGCCGTGGCCGCCGGAGCCGGTTACACCAGCGACGCCTACCACATCACCGGGCTGGACCCGGACGGCAAGGGCGGCAGGGAGGCCATGCTCCGGGCCCTCAGGGACGCGGACCTCGCCCCGTCGGACGTCGTCCACGTCAACGCCCACGCCACGTCGACCCCGCTCGGCGACGAGATCGAGGCCCGTGCGATCAAGGAGGCCATCGGCGGCCACGCGATCGTCACCGCCACCAAGTCGATGACCGGCCACCTCCTCGGCGGCGCCGGGGGCATCGAGTCGATCTTCACCATTCTCGCGCTGCACGAGCGGCTCGTGCCGGCCATCGCAAACCTGGACGACCCGGCCGACGGCATCGAGGTCGACCTCGTACGCGGCGAACCCCGCAAGCTCGAGGGCGATCAGCTCGCCGCGATCAACAACTCCTTCGGGTTCGGCGGACACAACGTCGCCGTGGCCTTCACGACGGTTTGACAAGGGAGTCTCGAATGACAGTGCTGGACAGCAGAACGGTGGCCGATGCCGCCGAAGCGGCCGCCGTCGACGCCCGTGACCCCCTGGTGCGCCTCGGCCACCTGCTGGACGAGGGCTCGATCCGGCCGATCACCCCGGAGGACAAGAGCGGCGTGCGGGCGGTCACCGGGCGCGTCGAGGGTGTGCCGGTCGTGGCGTTCTGCAGCGACGCCCGGGTCCAGGGCGGCGCGATGGGCTCGGAGGGCTGCGAGCACATCGTCCACGCCTACGACGTGGCCGTGCGCGAGCGGGTGCCGTCATCGGCGTGTGGCACTCCGGCGGCGCCCGGCTCGCCGAGGGCGCGGAGTCGCTGCACGCGGTCGGCCGGGTGTTCGCCGCCATGACCAAGGCCTCCGGCGTCGTTCCGCAGATCTCCGTCGTGGTCGGCCCGGTGGCCGGCGGCGGCGCCTACGGCCCGGCCCTGACCGACATCGTGATCCTGGCCGACAACGGCCGCATCTTCGTCACCGGGCCGGACGTCGTGCGCAGCGTGACCGGCGAGCAGACCGACATGGCCTCGCTCGGCGGGCCGGAGCCGCACAGCAAGCGCAGCGGCGTCGTCCACGTCGTCGCCAAGAGCGAGGGTGAGGCGCTGCTCAGGGCCCGCCAGCTCGCCTGCCTGCTCGGCCACCAGGGCCGGATGCGCGAGGTGGACGAGGTCGACTTCGGCAGCCTGCTCCCCGACAACCCCCGCCGCGCGTACGACGTGCACCCGCTGGTGAACGGGCTGCTCGACGAGCCCGGTGTGGAGCTGCACCCCAAGTGGGCGCCGAACATCGTCACCACCCTGGGCCGGCTCGGTGGCCGCACCATCGGCGTCATCGCCAACAATCCCATGCGGCTCGGCGGCTGCCTCGACTCCACCTCCGCCGAGAAGGCCGCCCGGTTCGTTCGGATGTGCGATGCCTTCGGGGTGCCGTTGGTGGTGCTCGTGGACGTGCCCGGTTACCTGCCCGGTGTCGGCCAGGAACACGACGGCATCGTCCGGCGCGGCGCGAAGCTGCTGCACGCGTTCGCCGAGGCCTCGGTGCCCAGGGTGACGGTGATCACCCGCAAGGCGTTCGGCGGCGCCTACATCGCGATGAACTCCCGCTCACTGGGCGCGACCCGCGTGTTCGCCTGGCCGACCGCCGAGGTGGCCGTCATGGGTGCGGTCGCGGCCGTCCGCGTCCTCAAGCGGCGCGAGCTGGCGGCCGCTCCCGAGGAGGAGCGCTCCGCGCTCGAGGCCCGGCTGGCCGAGGAGCACGAGAAGACGGCGGGCGGCCTCCAGCGCGCCCTCGACCTCGGCGTGATCGACGAGGTGATCGAGCCGGCCAAGACGCGCGGCATGATCGCCCGGGTGCTCGCCCAGGCCACCCCGGCCCGCGGCGCCCACGGCAACATCCCGCTCTGACGACGTACCGGAAGCGCCGGTCCCCGAACCCGGGGACCGCGCTTTCGCGTTCTCCCAGGGCGGATACCCACTACTTGACGTTGAGCGACAAGTACTTGATGCTTGTCGTCAAGTAGAAGGGAGGCGGGCATGGACGAGCGCCGCGAACTGGCCGAGGACCTGTGCCGGGTCGTCGGCGGCAGGGTGCTCGGCGCGCTGGAGATCCTCTTCGAGCCGGACGAGCTGTCCGGCGAGGACACGCGACTGCGCGAGCTTCTGGCGGTGAAGAGCCGGGCCTGGGCCGACGTGCTGTGCGGCGAGGACGACCGCGCGGCCGCCTTCCTCGCGATCCGGCTGGTGAGCGCGCTGTATCCGGGCGACGCGCCGTTCGACCCGCCTGCCGCCTGGTGGGGCACGCCACTGGGCCGGGCGGTCGCCCGCGCGCGGGGCACCCGGCTGCGACCGCGGTGCCGGTCTCGGTCGCCGCGGCGATGCTCGGCATCACCCGCCAGGGCGTCCACGACCTGGTGCGCCGGCACAAGCTCGACCGCGATTCCGAGGGTGCGATCACCACGGCGTCGATCCAGGCCCGCCTCTCCCGCAGCCACAGCGACCAGGCCGCGGCGGGCATGAGGAGGCGTGAATGACTGTTTCCACCGGTTCCACCGGCGACGTCCTGCGGCTCGCGGACGGGCCGGCCGTCCGGCGGCTGGGGTACGGCGCGATGCAGCTGCCCGGCCCGGGGGTGTGGGGCCCGCCGCGGGACCACGCCACCGCGCTCGCCGTGCTGCGCCGGGCCGTGGAACTCGGCGTCACCCACATCGACACCAGCGACTTCTACGGCCCGCATGTGGCCAACGACCTGATCAAGGAGGCTCTGCATCCCTATCCGGACGACCTGGTCATCGCCACCAAGGTCGGCGTGGTCCGCGACGAGTGGCACGGCTTCGAGGCCGCCGCGGAGCCTGAGCGGCTGCGCGAACAGGTCGAGGAGAACCTGGTGCGCCTCGGCCGGGCCCGGCTCGACCTCGTCTACCTGCGGATGGGCGGCGACGGCCTGCTGTTTCCCGGTGAGGTGCCCTTCGCCGAATCCTTCGGGGCGCTGGCCGAGCTCCGCGAACGGGGGCTGATCCGGGCGCTCGGACTCAGCGGCGTGACGCCGGAGCAACTGGCCGAGGCCCGCGCGATCGCGCCCGTGGCCGCGGTGCAGAACCGGCTCCATCTGTTCGACCGGTCGGGTGGGGACGTCCTGGCCGCGTGCGAGGCCGCCGGCATCGCGTTCACCGCCTACTTCCCGCTCGCCGCCGGCATGCTCCGGCCCGGGCTGGACCTGTCGCAGGCCCCGCCAGGCATGGCCCCCTCGGCCGAGCAGTTGGCCGTGCTCGACGAGGTCGCCGGCCGATACGGCGCGACCCGCGCCCAGGTGGCGCTCGCCTGGCTGCTCGGTCGTTCCCCGGTGACCCTGGCCATTCCCGGCACCTCCTCGCTCGCTCACCTCGAGGAGAACATGGCCGCGGCCCGGCTGCGCCTGTCCCCCGAGGACGTCGCCCTGCTGGACGGGCTCGCCTGAGCCGTCGTCCGCCCGGCCTCCGGGCGGGGGCCGGGCGGACGCGGCCGAGGTCAGGACGTGAGCTGGGGAAGCTCCAGGTAGGACTTGCCGCGGACGAACCACTGGAAGTCGGCCGCGTTCTTGCCGCTGGGCGAGGGCAGCCCGGCCCGCAGGTTCACGGCGGTGTTGACCAGGCCCCAGTTGAGGCCGCAGCCCGACGCCTTCGGCACGGCGAACGTCGTGTCCTTGGCCGCGACCTTGAAGACCGGCGTCCCGTCGATGGACGTCAGGTCCAGCGAGGTGACCTCGGGGTTCAGCACGATCGGAGTGGTGTCGCTCCCGATGTAGCACTTCTTGCCGAGCAGCGAGTGGATCATGCGGATCTTGATGCCGACGTTGGTCGGGAAGACCGGGCCGGCCTCGACCTTGCCGGTGCCCTGGGTCTCCACGTACACGTCGGTGAGCTTGGGCACCTCGAACGGCTTGCCGATGAGGCCGCCGGGCACCCTCATCCGGCCGCCGGCGACGCTGCCGAACGCCGCCGCCGTGCTGCCGTCGGTGAGCTTGCCCTGTGCCACGGTGATCCGCAGCGGCTCGCTGATGTCCTGGGTGATAGAGCCGAGCTTGATCGAGCCGCCCACGGTGATGATGAAGATGCAGCTCCAGGTGTCGGGCGTGGCGCCGGCGGGAAGCCGTGGACAGTCGGCCCAGTCGGCGTCGCTCGGGTGGTAGTCGTAGGCGGCGGCCGCCTGGGCGGGCGCCGCCGAGCCGGCCAGCAGCGCCGCCGCCGCCACGCCGATCACCAGGCGCCGGGCAAGAACGCTCATGGACTCCTCCTCGGGTCCGCGTCGGGGGGTGCGGACGTGAATGAGTCCCGGTATATCTGCGAAAAAGACGACTTTCTATGTCGCTTTCACAAGGCGCAAGGGCGGATTGTTATCACGATCCGCATAAAAGGCGTCAGACGGCCGCGTGCAGCCAGCGCACGGGCGCACCCTCGCCCGCGTACCTGAACGACTCCAGCTCCTCGTCCCACTGCTTACCGAGCAGGCGGTCGAGCTCCTCCTCCAGGACGACTCGGCCCTGGGCCGCCATCAGCATCACGTTGCGTAGCCGGTCCTCGGGGATCAGGATGTCCCCATTCGCGCCGACGACCGCCGTGAAGGCGCCCAATGTCGGTGTGTAGGCGTGCCGGGAGCCGTCGACGCCCGGCGAGGCGTCCTCGGTTATCTCGAAGCGGATGCGCTGCCAGCCCATGAGTGAGGACGTGATCGCCGCCGCCGTGCCGGGACGCCCCTCCCACTCGGCCTGGGCCCGCAGGGTCCCGGGCGCGGCGGGCTGGGCGGTCCACGTCAGGTCGACGGGCACGCCAAGAACGCCTGCGACGGCCCACTCGATGTGCGGGCACAGCGCAGGCTGAGCCGAGTGGACGTACAGGACGCCACGAGCAGCAGCCACCGGACCTCCCAATTCGCATGAGGTGCGCCTTCCCCAACGGCCTCACACTTGGGATGATCACGGTTGGATGACTGTAGGAGAGACTACCGTCCGTCGCAGCCCGGCACCAGAGGGGGGTCATACCGATTGGCGCTTGGCGACCAACTGAATCGGGAAGGACGCGTTCCGTAACCATCGCGGAAAGGGCCCCCTGATGCGCAGCCGGCTCGTCGAACCCCTCCCAGGACGGCCCGTCCTCATCCGGCCGGACGAACTCCTGACCTCCTCCCCCGCCGCCGTCGCCCGGTGGGCCCTGGCCGCCGAGCCCCTTCCCGGCGCCGGTCGGCTCCACCGCGTACGGCTGCCGCCGGGCACCGACGTGATCGACCTGACGGCCACGCTCCGCGACCGCGGGCACCCGGCCTCCCCCAACCACACTTCTGTCGGGCCCAGCCGCTGTTCTTCGGCGGGCCGGCGGACCGCCCCTGCCCGCGGCGGCGCCGCCGTACGAGCCGGGCGAGCCGTGCGAGGTCACCGTGGCGGTCCTCGACACCGGGCTGGCGCCGCACCCGTGGCTGGCACGGTGGTACAGCGACGACATCGCCGAGACACCCGACGCGGACGGCGACGGCGTGCGCGACCGGCAGGCGGGGCACGGCACGTTCGTGGCCGGGCTGATCTTGCGGCACGCGCCCGGCGTCCGGCTACGCGTCCTCCGCTTCCTCGACAGCGACGGCGTGAGCGACGAGGCGGCGCTGCTGCGCGCGCTCGCCGTGCTGCGCGGCGGCCGGGCCGACGTGGTGAACCTCTCCTTCGGCGGGCACACCTTCGACGACGCGCCGCCCCTCGGGCTGGCCGAGGCGCTCGTGGGCTTCCCCGCCGTCGTCGCGTGCGCGGGCAACACCGCGTCGTCGCGTCCGTTCTGGCCCGCGGCCCTGCCCGGCGTGGTCGCGGTCGGCGCGCTCGACGGCGACGCCAGGGCCGGTTTCTCCGCGTACGGCCCGTGGGTGGACGTCTGGGCTCCGGGCGTCGGCCTGGCCAGCAGCTTCCTCGATTACGGCGACTTCCGCGGCTACGCCGTCTGGAGCGGCACGTCGTTCGCCGCCGCAGTCGTCACCGGGGCTCTCGCCCGCCTGTGCCGGCAGGTTCCGCCGGGCCAGGCCGTACGGCGCCTGCTCGACGGCGGCCGCCGGGTCGCGGATCTCGGGGTGGTCGTGACGAGCGCAGATCGGTAAGGTCTCTGTCACCATACGCTTCTCCCCGAGCGCGCAGAGTGACAGATGCCGACAGACAACTCCTTCGCCACCATCGACCAGGCCGCCTGGGAGGACCTGGTCGCCCGATTCGACGGCAGGATGTGGGCGGTCGCCCGGGCGTTCGGGCTGAGCGCCGCCGACGCGGCCGACGCCGTGCAGGGCGCCTGGCTCCGCCTCGTCGAGAACGCGGGCGCCATTCGCGATCCCGAACGGATCGGCGCGTGGCTCGTCACCACGACCCGGCACGAGGCGGCCCGGCTCAGCCGCAAGGCGCGCGGAGAGGTGGTCTCCGACCTGGACGTGCCGGACACGACGTTGCCCGATCCGACGGCCGCGGTGGTGGACGCCGACTTCGGCAGGCAGGTGTGGCGCAGGCTCGACCTGCTCGGCGAGCCGTGCCGCTCGCTCATCCGCCTCTACGTGCTCCATCCCGAGGCGCGGTACGCCCAGATAGCGGTCCGCCTCGACCTGCCTGTCGGCAGCATCGGCCCCACCCGGGCCCGCTGCATGGCCCGTCTGCGCGCCCTTGTGGAGGAGGAGACCCGATGAGGGAGGAATACCTGCTGGCGGCCCTGCGCATGGGAGCGGGCGCCGACCCGGTGCCGGAGGGCGTGTCGGCCGCCGCCCGGGCGGTCTTCGGCCTGCGGGTGCCCGGAGGCGTGCCCGCCGGGCCGGTCGACCTCCCCGTGCCGCCGGGAACCCGCTTCTCCGCCGAAGCCGGGACCGCTCAGACCGAGACGGCGCAGGCCGGGGCCGCACCGACCGGTGTCCGCCGCTTCAGCGCGGACGGCCTGGTCATCGACATCGAAACCGCCGTCACCGGCGGGCGTATGGAGGTGGCCGGTCAGGTGTCCCCCCTCCCCGGGCCGGACGCCACGATCGAGGTGCGGACCCCGCACATCGCCAAGGTCCGCGTGCCGTCCGGCAGCGGCCACTTCGCGGTGGCCGGGCTGCCGCCCGGGTGGGTCAGCGTCGTCTGCCACCGGCCCGGTCACCCGCCCGTCTTCACCCGCTGGATCCACGTACGCCCGTGACTTCTCGCATGGACCTCTTGGACAGGGCCGAGACCGCCGTGCGGCTCTCCGCGACCGACCCTCGGCTGGCCCTCGCGGAGGCGAGAGCCGTACTGGACCTGACCGCCGGCACCTGCGGCGAGACGGCCTCGGTGGCGCTGCGCGCGGCGGCACTGGCGGCGCGCGAGCTGGGCGACCTCGAACTCGCCGGAGAGCGGCTGGAGGAGGCGATCGCGGCGGGACGGGGGTTCCCGCGCCGGGTGGCGCAGGCCCGGATGTCACTCGTCACGGTCCGGGCCCAGCTCGGCGACCCGGAGGGCGGGCTCCACCTCGCCGATCTCGCCGAGCGGGATCTCGTGGGAGCGGACCTGGCGAGGCTCGGCGTGCAGCGGTCGGTCGCGCTGATCCTGCTGGGACGGCACGAGGAGGCCGTACGGCACTGCGACCGGGCGATCGGCCTGCTGGACGACGATTCCCGCTTCCGGGCGGGCGGGCTGCTGAACCGCGGCCTCGCCCGCACCTATCTGGAGCAGTACGGCGAAGCCGAGGCCGACCTGGCCGAATGCGCCCGGGTGGCGAGGTCGGCCGGCCACGACCACGTCGCGATGCTGGCGGAGGGCAATCTGCCGTTCGTGGCCGCCCGGCGCGGCGACATCGCCGCCGCCTTCGCGCGATACCGGGCGGCCGAGACCACACTGTTCGGCTTCCCCGAACGGCTCGCCGCGATGCGCACCGACTTCGCCGAGGCGCTGGTGGCCGCACGGCTGCCCGGCGAGGCGCGCACGCTGCTCGAACAGGCCGTGCCCGAACTGGTGGCGGCCGGAGCGCAGGCGGCGCTCCCCGGCGCGCGGCTGCTGCTCGCCCAGGCCGCGCTCCTCGCCGGGGACGCCCCGCTGGCCGAGACGACGGCGCGCACCGCGCTCGCGGAGCTGGACGCGCAGGGCAGGACGGCCTGGCTGCCGCTGGCCAGGGAGGTCGTCCTGCGCGCCCGCCTCGCGGAGATCCCCGCCTCGACGACCGCGCACGACGCTCCCGCCTCCCCGTCCACGCCGTCGGAGGCCGGTTCCGGCGCAGGCGAGGCCGCCACCCACCCGTCATCGGGGCCGGCAGGCCGCTCGGGCGCCTCCTGCGGCGACCTGGTCACCGATTTGATCGCCTGTGCCGACGACCTCGCGGCGTGCGGCTGGTCCGGGGCCTCGGCGGCGCTGCGGCTCACCGCCGCGGCGGCGGCCGTACGGCTGGGCGCGATCGCGCACGCCCGCCGCGCTCGATCGTGTCGCCGCCACCGCCGTCCGCCCGCTCGTACGCTGGCACGCGGCGGCGATGCGGCACCGCCTGGACGGGGACCTCGACCAGGCTCTGGCGGCCGCCGCTCGGGGCATCGAGGCCGTGCAGGCCCGGGGCGGTGACGCCGGTCCCCGCGACGTGGCGCGGGACGCGGAACTGCGGGTGCACGCGGCGCGGCCTGCCGAGGATCTCGCCGCGTTCGGCCTGGAGATCGCCCTCGACCGGGCCCGGCGGACGGGCGACGCCCGGACGGTGCTCGAATGGGCCGAGCGGTGGCGGGCGGTCGTGCGCGGCGCCCCGGCTCCCACATCGGTGCTGCACGATGTCCCGCCCGCCGGTCCGGGCTCCTCGTGGAGCTGGTGCGGCGCGGCGACGACCTGTTCGCCGTCACCGCCGGCCCCGGGGGCTGCGTGCTGCGGATGCTCGGCTCCTACCAGGCGGCGGTGGAGGCGACCGTGCGGATCCGGTACGGCCTGCGCCGCCGCGCTCTGCTCGACACCCTGCGCGACACCCCGTGCGATGCGGACGGACTTCCCGCCGCGGCGGACGAGGCGGTCGCCCACGAGCTGTCCGCGCTCGACCGCGTCCTCCTGTCCGGTCCCGGGACGCTCACGTCAGCAGGGAGCCCGCCCGGCGGGCCGGTGACGGTCGTGCCCACCGGAGCGTTGTGCACGCTGCCCTGGCCGCTGCTTCCCTCGCTGCGCGGCCGG
>NZ_MWJN01000165.1:0-12300 GCF_002027145.1 Microbispora sp. GKU 823
GAGTTGCGGGAGGGCGAGTATCACTTCGAGACGCTGGTGGCCGCCCAGCCCGCCGAGCTCGACCCGGTGCCCCTCGCTCCCGGCGACGTCGCCATCTGGAAGTTCACCACCGGCAGCACCGGCGCGCCCAAAGCCTGCATGCTTCCCGCCCGCGCCCCGCTGCTCAGCTTCGAGTGGTACGCGCGGGGGATCTTGGACCTGCGCCCCGACGACCTGGTGCTGCCGGTGCCGAAGCTCTTCTTCGGCTACGCCAGGGACCTCGCCACGCTGTTCCCGTTCGGGGCCGGCGCGGCCGCGATCGTCTTTCCCGAGCGCAGCACGGCGGATCGGATCTTCGAGCTGATCGCGCGGCACCGGCCCACGATCCTGGTCAACGTGCCGACGATGATGGCGGCCATGGTCGCCCACCCGGCGGCGGCCGAGCAGGACCTCAGCTCGATCCGGCTGTGCACGTCCGCGGGCGAGGCCCTCCCGCCGGAACTGCACCGCCGGTGGCTGGACACCTTCGGCGTCGAGGTCGTCGACGGGATCGGCTCCTCCGAGGCCTACCACATCTTCCTGTCCAACCGCCCGGGCCGGTCCCGCCCCGGGAGCCTGGGCGAGGTCGTGCCGGGCTACCGCGCGCGGGTGGTGGACCACGACGGGAACGAGGTGCCGGACGGCGAGGTCGGCCGTCTGGAGATCACCGGAGAGCCGGTGGCGCTCGGATACTGGCGCGAACCGGACAAGAGCGCCGCCACGTTCGTCGCCGAGCACACCGTCAGGTCGAGCGACCTGGTCGTCCGCCGCTCCGACGGCTCCTTCGAGTACCGCGGGCGGGTGGACGACCTGCTGAAGATCGGCGGCGTCTACGTGGCTCCCGCCGAGATCGAGAACTGCCTGCGCACGCACCCGGCGGTGCTGGAGTGCGCGGTCGTGGGCTACCAGGAGGACGGCCTGACCCGTTCGAGGGCCTACGTGGTCCGGCGCGGCGAGGTCACGGCCGACGAGCTGCGGGACTTCGTCAAGGAGCGGCTCGCCCCGCGCAAGTACCCCCGCGACGTCCGCTTCGTGGACGCGCTGCCCCATACGTCGTCCGGCAAGGTGGACCGCCGTGCCCTGCGGGACGGCCACGAGGCGCCCATCACCGCCCCGGAACCGACCCCGGCCGCCGCCGCGCGATCCCTGTGAAGGAGAGGCACCCATGGACTCCGGCAACGCACCCCTGCTCACCTACTCCACGACACCGGCTCCGGCCGGGGCACCGCCTCGCCGGTCCTCAGGGGCGGACGGGAGCGGCGAGACGCTGTTCGGCACGGTTTACCGCACCCAGGAACTCTGGTTCACCCAGCTGCTGCACGAGCTGACGGTGCTGCAGGTCCGGCTGGCCGCCGGCGACTGCGCCCGCGCCCTGTCCGCCCTCGACCGGTCGCTCCGCGTGCTGAAGGCCGCGGTCGCCCAGATGGAGATCATCGAACCGCTCGCCACCCCCCGGTTCGCCGCCCTGTGCACCACCGCCCGCTTCCGTGAGGTGGAGGCGGTCCTGGGGCAGCGCCACCCCTGGATGTACGAGCACCACCCCGAGGAGAACGAGGCGGGCAGGAGCATCCGCGCGGCCATGAGCCGGCCATCGGTCTTCGACGCCTTCCTGCGCCTGCTCGTGGCCGAGGGCTACGCGGTGCCGTACGAGCTGCTCTGCCGGAACGTGTCCGCGCCGCTGAAGCCCTCGCGGGAGCTGCAGACGGTGCTGGTGCGGGTCTACCAGGACGACGGGATGGCGGCACAGCTCTGCGAGCGGCTGACCGACCTCGACGAGTGCTTCCAGGAATGGCGCTATCGCCACCTGTCGATGGTGGAGCGGACGATGGACGGCGAGCACGCCCCCATCTCCTCCCACGCCCAGGCGTTCACGCCGGTGTTCCCCGATCTGTGGACCATGCGGAGCCTGACGTGAACGACCAGTCGGCGCGGCTCGCGCCCCATTACTCGATGTTCGGGGTCGAACGGCGCCTGCTCCTGACGGGCCACTCCCACCAGGCGTGGCCGGACGTCGCGCTGGAGGGCCAGATCGAGGCGTTCCACGACGCCGCCGCGGACGCCGACGCCAAGTGGGGCCGGGCGATGGAGAAGGCGGAGCTGGTCAGGGAGGGGTTCCGCGCTTTCCTGCACGAGCCGTCCGCGGAGCTCGCCCTCGGCGGCTCCACGCACGAGCTCCTGCTGCGCTTCCTGTCCGCCCTCGACCTGCGCGGCAGGCCCCGGCTCGTCACCGGCGACGGGGAGTTCCACACGATGCGGCGCCAGCTCGGCCGGCTCGCGGAGGAGGGCGTCGAGGTCGTCAGGATCCCGGCCGAGCCCGCGGACACCCTGGCCGAGCGGATGGCCGAGGCCGTCGACGACCGGACCGCCGCCGTCCTGGTGTCGGCGGTCCTCTTCGAGACGGCCCGGATCGTGCCGGGGCTCGATCGCCTCGCCGCCGTCTGCCGCCGGCGGGGGACGGAACTGCTCGTCGACGTCTACCACGCCCTGGGCGCCGTGCCGTTCTCCTCGGCGGACCTGGAGTCCGCGTGGGTGGTCGGCGGCGGTTACAAGTACCTCCAGCTCGGCGAGGGCAACTGCTTCCTGCGGATCCCCCCGCACGCCGCCACGCTGCGGCCCGTGATCACCGGATGGTTCGCGGAGTTCGCGGAGCTGGATGCCGCCCCGCGCCCCGGCGGCGTCGGCTATCCGGAGGGTGCGGCGCGCTTCGCGGGGGCGACGTACGACCCGGTGAGCCACTACCGCGCCGCCCGGGTGTTCCGGTTCTTCACCGAGCACGGGCTCACCCCGGGGTTCCTGCGGGAGGTCTCGCTGCGCCAGGTCGGGCTGCTGGCGGAGCGCTTCGACGCGCTCGACGCCCCCGATCATGTCATCACCCGCGACCGCCGGGGCGCGCCCGAGGACTTCGGGGGGTTCCTCGCGCTCCGCTCCCCCCACGCCGCGCGGCTGCGCGAGGGCCTGGCGGCCCGGGGCGTGCTGGCCGACAGCCGCGGCGAGTGGCTGCGGCTCGGTCCGGCGCCGTACCTGTCGGACGCGCAGCTCGCGGCCGCCGTCGACGCGCTCGGCGCCGAGATCGCCGCGCTGGGCGCGCACACGCGTGTGGTCCCGCCGGACGTGCGGCGGGACCACGGGACAGCGCGGCCAGGGCCCGGAGTGGCGGGACCCCTGACACGCGGGCGGGGCGAACTGACCGGGCGTACGGCCGGCGCCCGCCGGCCCGCGGTACGCCTGGGCGATGTCCAGCCAGCGCTCGGCCTCCTCGCCCACGGCGGTGACCGCGAGATCGGCCCGGTGCCGGCGCCGGGTCACCAGAAGGCAGAAGTCGAGGGCGGGACCGCTGACGCGCTGCCGGGCGTCCTCCGGGCCGTACGCCCACACCTCGCCGGACGGCGCGGTGATCTCGAAGCGGAACTCCTCCGCCGGAGGCGTCAGGCCGCGCGAGAGATAGCCGAAGTCGCGGGTCAGCACGGCGAACACGACGAGGTGCGGCAGGCCCTCCGACCACCGCAGGTCCACGCCGAGAGTGTCGGCGACGTCCTGCCCGTGGGCGAACTGCTCCATGATCCCGGCGGAGGCCAGCACCACCGGGGGCAGCGGGTTGACCAGCCAGGGCACGTTCTGACCCGCCGGGACGGCGGCGAGCGCCCCGGTCACCCTCTCGCGCTCGGCCCGCCACCGGGCGAGCAGCACCTCCGGCGTGTCGTTCTCGTAGTCCTTCAGCGCCGCGTTCACCGCCGCGTCGAAGTTCCCCTTCGCCGGCGCCGTCATCGCCTCGAACGCCGCGGCGTCGCTCGCCGCCGTCGCGGCCAGCCGGAAGACGAAGGTGAGATGGGCGATCTGGTCCCTGATCGTCCATCCGGGCGCGGGGGTGGGCAGCCGCCACTGGTCCGCGTCGAGGCCGGACACCAGGCGGTCGAGCTTCTCGCCTTCTGTGGCGAGGTCCTTGAGCACGGTCTCCAACTGGGTCATGCGGGACGTCCTCTCACTCGTGGTCGGATCGGGATGCGTGTGCGGCCGGCCGGGCGACGGCCCGGGCGCCGACCCGGCGGGCCGCGGCCAGGCTCGCCCACGAGACCAGCTCGACGAGGGCCCGATCCTCCGGCGTGCCGCGCCGGAAGTCGTCCACGACGCCCTGGTCGACCTGGTATGAGGCCATCGCGGTGAGCAGCGCCAGGCGGCCCGCCGGGGCGCTGCGTCTCGGGCAGGGGCGCGGACGGCCTCCGCGGCCCACGCGCGGCTGGGCCCGGGAGGCGCGCCGTCCCACTCGTCGAGCAGGGCGCCGATCAGTTCGCGGACCGGTTCCGGCACCGAACGGCGGCCGGCGGCGTCGGTGGCCGCGGCGGCGCGGGCGAACGCCTTCGCGATGCGCGGCGAGCCGTTCGCCCAGGCCAGTTCCGCGAGCGGCGGCGCCGCGGGCAGCAGGTCGAGCGACAGCCCCGGAGTTCCGGCCCTGCGCGCGGCCGGGCTCATCACCAGCCCGAACAGCCGCATGAGACCGGGACGTGCCCGCGCGGGCACCTCGGGCGGCAGCGGCGAGTCACCGAGGAAGACGTTCACCATGCGGTTGAGGTAGTGGAAGACAACGGCGACCGCGACCAGTTCCGCCGCCTCGGCGGGCGGCCCGGGCGGGCGCCGCGCGGTTTCGCGGCGGCCGAGGTCGCGTGCCCACTCGGCCACGTCGCGGATCGCCGGATCGTCGACGGCCTCCAGCCGCCCTGCGGCGATCTCCGCGGCGTGGCGGCCGCGGGTGAGGCCCCGCAGCGTCGCGGCGTGCACGTCCACGCAGTAGGGGCAGCGGTTGCCGTGCGACACCGCGGCGGCGACCGCCTCCTTGACCGGCCTGCCCACCGCTCCGGCCGCGAGCAGCGACTCTCTCAGCATCGTCCAGCACGCCGCGAGGGACTCCGGTGCCGGAGAGTGCAGGATCACCGGCGGCGCCAGCATGCCGAAGTCCCGCTCGACCTGCGCGTACACCGCGCGTACGTGATCGGAGGCCGCGCCGGGCGGCACGGGGGTGACGTGCCTGACCTGCGCCAGCGAGCCGGACAGGGTCGCCCGGGTGAGGATCGCGCCCATGGCCGGTCACCTTTCCTATTTCCGCATGAGAGTGGGGACCAGTTCGGCCACCCCGCGGCGGCCGCTCGTGGCGCCGTCAGGCGCGGGGGCTCCGTACGTGACCTCGACGCCGCGCTCGCGGGCGGCCCGTACGATGCCGGGGACCGCGCGCTCGGCGAGCGCCGCGATGGTCATGGCGGGGTTGACGGTCAGCGCCGTCGGCACGGCGGAACCGTCGGTGACGAAGATGCCGGGGTGCCCGCGCAGCTCGTTGCGGTCGTCCAGGGCGGAGGTGGCGGGATCGTCGCCCATCCGGCAGGACGACAGCGGGTGCACGGTGTACGCCCCGACGACGTCGTTGGTCCAGGCGGTGACCTCGGCCAGGCCGTCGCGTTCGAGGATCTCCTTCACCTCGGCGTCCGCCATGGCCCAGGCCCGGAGCGTGGTCTCGGCCGGGTCGTAGCGCAGGCGGCCGACGCCGAGCATCTGCTGCGAGATGCGGTCGGCGTTGCCGGCGGCCGGCGGCGGCCCGAAGACGCCCTCGTTGGCGTCCTCGATCATCTGGAAGATGATCAGCCAGGACTGCCAGCGGCTGAGCATCTCCTTCTTCCGCACGCCGAACCAGGACGGGCCGACGGCGTCCGCGACCTGGGCGAGGATCGTGCCGAGGCCGGGCGGGAAGTACAGCTGCTCCAGGGAGTAGCGGGTGAACTCGGGGAGCGAGCCGTCGAGCCGGTCCCAGTTGGCCACGGTGGGGCCCTTGCCGATCTGGTTGGCGGCGTAGGCCAGGCCGCCCTCCCGGGTGAGGCCGAGGACCTCGCGGACCCGGTCCTCGTTGAGCACCGCGGTGTTGAGGCGCTCCCCGTTGCCGGAGAAGTACCGCCCCACGCCGTGCGGCATCCGGCCCAGCGCGGCCTCGCTGCGCTGCAGGATGACCGGCGTGGCCCCCGCCCCGGCGGCGAGTACGACGATCTTGGCGTCGATGGCCCCGCCGGCGCTGCGGATCCGGTAGTCCTCCTCGTCGATGAGGTCGTAGTGGACCCGGTAGGAGCCGTCGTGGTTGCGCTCGATGCGCTGCACCTCGTGCAGCGGCCTGATCCGCGCGCCGTGGGCGAGGGCCGCGGGCAGGTAGTTGAGCAGCAGCGACTGCTTGGCGTCGAACTTGCAACCGGCCATCATCCAGTTGCAGTTGGTGCACCGGTTCCGGTCGACCGCCGCGGGGACCGGGTTGGCGGTGCGGCCGGAGTGGTCGCAGGCGGCGGCCCACAGGCCGCCGGCGTAGGTGACGTCGTCCCAGTCCTGCTTGGTGATCGGGATCGACTCGGCGACGCGGTCGTACCAGGGGTCGAGCGTGTCGCGGCTGACCGACGCCGGCCACACCCGCCGCCCGAGGCCGCCCTGCCGTTCGAAGACGAAGCGCGGGGCTCGGGGCATCGCGGCGAAGTAGACCACGCTTCCGCCGCCCACGCAGTTGCCGCCGAGGATGCTCATGCCTTCGCCCACGGTGAAGTCGAAGATCCTCGTGTACGACGACCCGAGCATGAAGTCCTGCTCGAAGTCCTTGGCGGTCAGCCACGGTCCGCGCTCCAGGATCTCGACCTTCGCGCCGCCCGCGGCGAGGTGGTAGGCGGTGATCGCTCCGCCGAAGCCGCTTCCGACCACGAGGACGTCGGTACGCTCTGTGCTGGTCATGCGGGGCTCCCTGAGGGGGTCGTGTCCGGGTGCAGGCGGGCCAGCGGCCGGCCGTACGAGAACGCGGGGAAGCGCCACAGGCCATCGGCGCCGGGGGGCGGCGATGCCCATCGCGCGCAGGCCGGGGTGGCCCGCGGCGATCGCCTCGGCGGTGTGCATGTGGGCGGCCGAGTCGTAGGCCATGTTGCTGAACAGCGCGAGCAGGATCCAGAACGGCTTCTCCGGGTGGTCCGGCGCGGTCAGCCGCGCCACCAAGGCCGTACGGTGCTCGAACGGGAGCGCCACGAACGGCGGGACCGACGCGTCGAGGACGAGACCGGCCTCGTCCGCGTAGGCCGACGCGTGCTCGTTCAGCAGGCGGGCGTAGTCGTCCAGCCCCTCGGACACACCGGTCGCGTTCCATTGCAGCAGCTCGATCGCACCGGCCTGCACGGCGCCGCCTCCGGCCGCCGCTCCCGCCACGGCTCTGTCGCCGGGGTGCCTCTTCTCCCCCGGGATGATCGTGTCCGCGAAGGCTTCCAGGGTGATTGTCCTGATGCTGTCCTCTGCTGGGGTTCCCGGCGGCATGGGCGTTCCCTCATGTCTCAGTTCGACTCAGGTCGTCCTCATCGTCCGGGTTGTCCGACGGACGGTGCATCTTCCGGCGTGCCGTCCGGCACGACCCGAGCGCAATCACGAAGGTGTGCCGGTCGGGCACGGGGTGCGACATTCGGTGGGATGTCATCTGCGGACCCCTGAGTGTTGAAGAAGCGCCGTCTTCGCGGGTGGGGCGACAACGCGGCCAGGCGACCATCTGGGCCACGCGCGGCGGGACACGGCTTTCGAAACACGACTAGGAGGAAACGATGTTGCTGACCGGTGTCCCGACGAGAGAAGAGCTCGTCCGGCGCGTATCGGAGCTCGTGCCCGCTCTCCGGGAGAACGCGGGCTGGTCGGAGGAGAACAGGCGCCTGCACGACGACACGATCGAGGCCCTGGCCGGGGCCGGCGTCTTCAAGCTGCGGGTCCCGGCACGCTACGGCGGCTACGAGGCCGACACCCGCACTCTCGTCGAGGTGGCCGCCGAGCTGGCGAAGGCCGACGGCTCCACCGCGTGGACCGCCTCCGTCTACTGGATCCCGACCTGGATGGCCTGCCTGTTCCCGGACGAGGTGCAGGACGAGGTCTTCTCGACCGAGAACGTGCGCATCTGCGGCACGCTGAGCCCGACCGCCATGGCCGACCCGGTGGACGGCGGCGTCGTCGTCAACGGCAAGTGGGGCTTCGTCAGCGGCGCCTGGCACGCCCACTGGCAGGAGATCATCGCGGTCCGGATGACACCGGAAGGCCCCTTGCCGATCATGGCGCTGGTCCCGATGTCGGACCTGAAGATCGTGGACGACTGGCACACGTCGGGTCTGCGCGGCACCGGCAGCGTCAGCACCGTCGCCGAGAACGTGTTCGTCCCCGCCGAGCGGATCCTGCCCCTGCCGGCCATCCTGAGCGGGCAGTACGCCTCGCGGCTCAACGCCGGCAGCCCCATCTACCGGGCGCCGCTGCTGCCGGTCGCCTCCGCGTCGTCGGTCGGCACCGTGCTCGGCCTGGCGAAGGCCGCGAGGGAGGCGTTCTTCGCGCGCCTGCCCCAGCGCAAGATCACCTACACCGACTACGCCTCCCAGGCCGAGGCGCCGCTGACCCACCTGCAGGTCGCCGACGCCACCATGAAGATCGACGAGGCGGAGTTCCACGCCCACCGGCTGACCGCCCTCGTGGACGGCAAGGGCGAGTCGGGCGAGCAGTGGTCCCTGGAGGAGCGGGTCCGGGCGCGTGCGGACATGGGCGCCGTGGTCCGCCTGGCCAAGGAGGCGGTGGACATCCTGGCGGGGGCCAGCGGCGGCTCGTCCATCTACACCGACGTGCCGATCCAGCGGATCGCCCGCGACGTGAGCAGCGTCAGCCTGCACGCCCTCATGCACCCCAACACCAACGCGGAACTGTACGGCCGGGTCCTGTGCGGCCTGGAGCCCAACACGCTCTACATCTGAGCCGGGCGCCCCGGCCACCACGCGCGGCTTCCGCGGCCCGACGGCGTGCCGCGGAAGCGCGCGCACACGTTCTGAGAAACAGGAGTGGAGAGCACGATGACCGAACCACGATGGAGGTTGACGGTCGACCGGCGGAAGTGTCACTCCTCCGGCTTCTGCGTCGGGATCGCCGGTGACCGGTTCGAGCTCACCTCCGGCGGCGCGCGGCCCGTCCGGGAGGAGATCCCGGAGGACGAGGACGTCCTGGAGGCCGCGGAGTGCTGCCCGCTGCAGGCCATCCGGGTCGCCGACCTCGCCACCGGCGCGGAGATAGCGCCGGAGCCGGTCTGACCGTCCACCCGGGCCCCCTCTTCTGCCGGAGGCCTCCCCACGCCGGGCGTGTGGGAGGCCTTTCGCCGTCACGGTGGGAGCGACCCGCGAGGAAGAACGTACGAGGACGTGTCACTTCCAGGAACGACGCGGCCGCCGGCCCGGGGGACGGCCCGCTCCGGGCGGGAGGACACGTGTGCCCGGGCCGGGAGGGCGTCTCACCGGTCCGGGCACGCGTACTCGTCGCCGGGTGGGCCTGGTCACACGATGGTCACACGGCGGCCGCCTGGGCCGCCTCCGCGACCTTGCGCGCCAGTGCGCGCGCGTCGGGGTCCTCCTCGAAGATGTCGCCCACGTCGATGGACACCCCGAGCTCCTCCTCGATCCGGGAGACGAGGCGCACGGCCGAGATCGACTCCCCTTCCAGGTCGAAGAAGGTCGCGCTCTCCATCCCGTCCGGGACGTTGAGCACGTTCTTCCAGATCTCCGCGACCTTCTCCTCGATCTGCGAGAGGCTCGGCTCGCTGGGACGGTTGCCATTCATCCGGTGTCCTCCCAATTTCCCGCAAGCATCCATGAGGGGCGCGTGAGCGAATTCCGCCACGTAAATTCCCTGATTTATACAATCATGTCCGGATGAGGCAATTCATCTCTGAGATTGCCGGTTCGAAAGGGCACCCACGCAAAAGTCCCGTGGACCCCGCCGAGCGGGTTCCACGGGACCTTACGCCGGCTCCCCCGGCTACGGCAGGGGCGGGATGTTCTGGTTCAGGTGGAAGAAGTTCGTGGGGTCGTACGTCGTCTTGACGGCCCGGAGGCGGTCCCAGGTGGCCCCCGGGTAGGCCGCGCGGATCCGCTCCTCGCCCTCGTCGGCCAGGAAGTTGACGTAGGCGCCGTGGTCGCTCTGCCGGAGCTCGTCGGCGAACTCCGCCACCCACGCGTCGTGGACGGGCGCGTCCTGCGGGCTCTCGTAGATGGCGGCCAGGTTCACCATGATCCGGCTCTTCCGGTGGGCGAACGCGGTCGCGTCGACCGGAACCCGCGCCATGGCACCGCCGAGCACGCGCAGCTGCGTGGCGGCCATCGAGGCGGTGGACGACGTGAGGCGCTTGACGATCGTCTCGGCCGCCTGCCGGTCGATCCTGTCGGCGAACATCGTGAGAGAGGAGGCGACGGGGTGGAAGCCGGGATCCTCGGGCGGGTAGACGCCGGAGTACGGCATCTGCTGCACCATGTCCGCGAGCGGGGCGGCGATGGCGCGGAAGGGGGCCAGGACGCGCTCACCGTCCTCCTGCGGCCCGGCGAAGACCATCATGGCCATGATCACGAGCGAGCCGTGGTGCTCGGGGGCCAGGAACGGCATCGGCGGGGCGGGCATGATGTTGGCGATGGTGGACAGTTCCTCGGGCGCGGCCTCCGCCTGCGTGACGAACGCCTCGATGGTCTCGGCCGTCGCGGGCAGGATCAGGATGCCCCCGTAGATCGACTCGAGCTCGTGCAGGCGGAACTTGAGCCGGGTGACGACCCCGAAATTGCCTCCGCCGCCGCGGATCGCCCAGAACAGGTCCGGATGGGTGTCGGCGTCGGTGTGCAGGATCTGCCCGTCCGCCGTCACGACCTCGGCGGCCAGCAGGTCGTCGATCGTCAGACCGTGCTTGCGGACGAGGTAGCCGACGCCGCCGCCCGTGGTGAGGCCGCCGAGTCCGACGGAACCGGTGTCGCCGAATCCGGTCACCAGGCCGTGGGCGACGACGGCGTGGGTGTACTCGCCCGCGCTCATGCCGCCCTGCACCCACGCCGTGCGACCCTCGACGTCGATGTCGAGCTCACGCATGTCGCGCAGGTCGAGCACCAGGCCGCCGTCGATGACGCCGTGCGCGGCGTTGCTGTGGCCGCCGCCGCGGACGGCCAGTTCGCAGCCGTTCTCGCGGGCGATCGACACGACCCGCGCGACCTGCGCGGCGTCCTTCGGCCGGACGATGACCGCCGGCCTGCGGTCGAACTGACCGGGATAGACGGCGCGCATCTCGTCGTAACGCGGATCGTCGGGAGTGACGACCTGCTCGCCGAACTCCGCGAGCAACTGGTCGAGAGGGACGACTGTGTGATCGAAGGAAGTTGACACGTGGGGTTCCTTATCCATCGGACACATTACTCACAAGCAGATCCGGCGGCGGCCGGCGTTTGTTCGGCGCGTCGTGGACGGATACTTCGTCCCGCGCCTTCACCGGACGCTTCCGGGGGCACGTCGGTAAACGACGGCAGGCGTGAGGCATCGGGGCCTCCTCACCAGGAGACCGCCTTTCGCCTCGCCCGCGACTTTCCATGGATGTTCCACGCTATCCAACTATCGGCCCCAGGGGGGCGACATGCTTCTTCTAAATTGCTGAATTAACGACGCCAGAAATCGGACAAAAAGCCCCGACAAAACCCATTTGCCGTGGAACCGTCAGGCGGCCAGCGACTCCACCTTCGCGTCGCGGGCCCGCACGATGAGCTCACGCCCCCGGTTGCCCCGGACGAGAAGGTCGGTGAGCGGGTCCGTGGGCGGGTCGCCGGCGGCGCCGCCCCTCCCCCGCAGCGCGGCCGCGGCCATGGCGAGGTCCTCCACGAGCTGCTCCAGAACCGTCGCGACGGCGTCCGCGTTCTGCTCCAGGATGTCGCGCCACAACCCGCTGGCGCCCCCCGCGATCCTGGTCACGTCCCGCAGGCCCTGGCCGACCAGCGAGAGGGTGGTCTCGTCGGCGTCGGCGAACCTGGCCGCGAGCGCCGACGACACCAGGTGGGGCGCGTGCGAGACGGCGGCGGCGACCCTGTCGTGAGCGGTGGCGGGCAGCAGTACGGCCTCCGCACCGCACAGCCGCACCAGCTCCGCCACGGCGGCGAGCGTCTTCGGCGACGTGGCGGGATGCGGGCACAACGCCCAGCTCCGGCCGGCGAACAGGCTCCCCCTGGCCGCCGCGGGGCCGGAGGACTCCCCTCCGGCGAGGGGGTGGCCGGGAACGTACGTGGCGAGGTCGCACCCGGCGGCCTCCGCCTCGGCGAGGAGCCGGCCCTTGGTGCTGGCCACATCGGTGTACACGGCGCCGAGCCCGCGCGCCTGGGCGTCCCGCAGCACGCGCGGTACGGCGGACGGCGGGGTGGCGACGACCACGACGTCGGCGGCGGGGTCGCCGGGGCGGTGCGGCAGTCCCGCGCCCAACCG
>NZ_MWJN01000166.1:0-12121 GCF_002027145.1 Microbispora sp. GKU 823
CCCCGCCACCGCTCCCCGGGGGCCCCGGCGGGACCCGGCCACCTCCACCACCTCCGCGGGCCGCCCGCGCATCGCCGCGCTCGACGTCGTACGCGGGTTCGCGCTATGCGGGATCCTGCTCGCCAACGTCCAGCCGATCGCCGCGACCGGCGCGTTCGTCGCGCCGTCCGCTCCCGGGGGCAGTGAGGCGGCCTGGCTGGGCCTGCTCGTCGAGCAGCGCTTCTTCCCGATCTTCTCCCTGCTCTTCGGCGTCGGGTTCTCGCTGCTGCTGGACTCCGCAGCCGCCCGTACCGCCCGTCCGCGCGTGGTCCTGCTGCGCCGGCTCCTGGTGCTGCTCGCGCTCGGCGTGGCGCACTTCGTGCTGTTGTGGCAGGGCGACATCCTGAGCACCTACGCCGTCGTCGGCCTGCTGGTGCTGCTGCCCTCGACCTGGCTGCCCCGCCTGGCCGTCGCCGCCCTCGCCCCCGCGTTCGTCGCGCTGTCGCTGCTCGTCGGAGGCGACCGCTTCGCTCTGATCGCCGGGCTGTTCCTGCTGGGCTCGGCACTGGTGAGGTACGGCGTGATCGACCGGCTGGAGCAGTCGGCGCGCGTACCGGCCACGCTCGGGCTGGTCCTGGCCGTCGCCGCGGCGCCCGTGCTGTGGCTCCAGACCCGGTTCGACACTGCCGGCCGCGGCTTCAGCATCGCACTGGCCGGGGCCGGGCTGCTGATCGCCGGAGTGTACGTCTGCGCCCTGCTGGTCGTGCTCAGGACCCCGCTGCGGCCGGTACTGCGGGCCGTGTTCGCGCCGCTCGGGCGGATGGCGCTGACCAACTACCTGTCCGCGACGGTCCTGGTGCTGGCGGCGAGCCGCGCTCTCGATGGCCCGCCGCACACCTGGCCGGCCTCGGCCGTGCCCCTGATCGCCGGTGGCATCCTCGCCGTCCAGTGGGTGTGGTCCACCCTGTGGCTGCGCCGCTACCGGCAGGGCCCGCTGGAGTGGCTGTGGCGCTGGGCCACCTGGGCCCGCCGCCCGCCCCTCCGCCGGGAGTAGACGGCGTCACGGTCGCGAGCCGAGTGCCTGCGGGAACGCCCGGTCACCCTCCCCTTCCCCGGCCAGCGCGCTCACCGCGGCGTAAGCCTCGGCGAGCGACCTGTCTCCCAGTTCCCTGAAGCGGGCCAGCGCGGGGACGTCCCCGGCGCGGGTCATCTCGGCCTGCACGACGTGCAGGTTCTCCTCGGCCACCCCCAGATCGCGGAAGTACGTCCGCAGGTAGGGCGTCTGGAAGTCGAAACCCTCCCGCGGGGTGCCGGGGCCGTAGGCGCCGCCCCTGGCGGCGACCACGACCACCGTCGTGCCGCGCAGGCGGCTGTTCCCGGTCGCGGGATCGATGTACGCCCCCGGGAACGTCACCCGGTCGATCCAGGCCTTGAGCGCGGCGGGCACCGTGAAGTTGTACATCGGGACGCCGACCAGCACGGTGCCGGCCGCCAGCAGTTCCATGATCAGCGGCAGCGTCAACGCCCATTCGCGTTCCTCGGCCGGGCCGGTGGCCATCGCGGCCACCCGCGCGAGCGGGACGACGCCGCGCCGCTCCACCCGGCGGCCGAGCGTCGTGTACGCGTGCGACACCAGCGGCACGGGGTCGGCCGCCAGATCCCGGTAGCGGTACCCGCTCGTGCCGTGCCGCCGGCACCAGACCTCCGCGAACGACGCGGTCAGCCGCCGGGTGACCGAATCGCCCGCAAGGCTCGCGCTGGAATCGACATGCAGCAAGGACGTCACCTGTCACCTCTCCTGTCTCGCGTTCGTCATCGTGGTGACGAGGCACGCGGGGGAAAGGTGACCGATGGGCGAGCACGACGGGCTGGCGGAACTGTTCGAGACCTACCGTCCTCATCTGCGCGCGGTCGCCCACCGGATGCTCGGCACCGCAGGCGAGGCCGACGACGCCGTCCAGGAGACCTGGCTGCGGCTGAGCCGCTCCGACGTCGGCGGGGTCGCGAACCTGGGCGGGTGGCTGACCACGGTCGTCTCCCGCGTGTCCCTCGACATGCTGCGCGCCCGCGCCGCCCGCCGGGAGGAGGCGGCACCGGGGCCGTACGACCTGGTGGGCGACGACCAGGCGGGGGACGGCTCGGGCGACCCCGAGCAGGAGGCGGTGCTGGCCGACTCCGTGGGCCGGGCGCTGCTCGTGGTGCTGGACACGCTGGCTCCCGCCGAACGGGTCGCGTTCGTGCTCCACGACGTCTTCGCCGTGCCGTTCGACCAGATCGGCCCCATCGTGGGACGGTCGCCGGTCGCCGCCAAGAAGCTCGCCAGCCGGGCACGCCACCGGCTGCGGGGCAGGCCCGAGGCCTCCGGTGTGGAGGCCGCGCGGCACCGGCGCGTCGTGGACGCCTTTCTCACCGCCTCGCGCGAGGGCGACATGGAGGCGCTGATGGCGGTGCTGGCGCCCCGGAGTGGTGCCGCCGGGCCGATCCGGCCGCGTTGCCCCCCGGGTGTGCCGGCGGTGGTGCGCGGCGCGGGGGCGGTCGCGCGGGAGACCGTCGTCCTCGGGCGGCGGGCCCGGTTCGCCGAACCGGCGCTCGTCGACGGGGCCGTGGGCGCCGTGGTGGCCCCGCGCGGCCGGCTGCTGCTCGCCCTCGCCCTGGCGATCGAGGGCGAGCGGATCGCCGAGATCGACGTGGTGGCCGACCCCGTACGCCTGCGCGCACTGGACCTCGCCCTTCTGGTGTAGGGTGCCGGTCACGGCGGCGACGACGCGAGGAGGTGAGCCCCATTACCGCTGAACAGGTCGGGTGCTCCCTTCTCCCCGTGCGTACGGTCGCGTAGAGACAGGCGACCGCGGGAGCGCCCTCGGCACACCGAAAGGCTCTCCCTTGTCACTGTCCTTCTCCCCCGCTTTTCCCTCGATCGTGGCCCGGCTGCGGGCCGCCGGGTGCGTGTTCGCCGAGGACGAGGCCCGTCTGCTGGCCTCCGCCGCGCGTACGCCCGCGGAGCTCGACGACATGGTCGACCGGCGCGCCGCTGGCCTGCCCCTGGAACACGTCCTCGGATGGGCCGAGTTCTGCGGCCTGCGGCTGGCCGTCGACCCGGGGGTCTTCGTGCCCCGGCCGCGCACCGAGTTCCTGGTCGCCAGGCCGCCGCACTGGCCCGGCCGGGCGCCGTCGTCGTCGACCTGTGCTGCGGCTCGGGCGCGATGGGCGCGGCGCTGGCCGCCGCCGTCGGGCCGGTCGAGTTGCACGCCGTGGACGTCGACCCCGCCGCCGTGCGCTGTGCCCGCCGCAACCTCGCCGCGGCCGGGGGCAGGGTGTACGAGGGCGACCTGTACGCGGCTCTGCCCGCCGCCCTGCGGGGCCGGGTGGACGTCCTCGTCGCCAGCCCGCCGTACGTGCCCACCGGCGCGATCGGGCTGCTGCCGCCGGAGGCGCGCGTACACGAGCCGCAGGTCGCGCTCGACGGCGGCGCGGACGGGCTCGACATCGTACGGCGGGTCGTCGCCGGAGCGGGCGGCTGGCTCGCGCCGGGCGGCCACCTGCTGGTGGAGACGAGCGAGGGCCAGGCCAGGGAGACCACCGACGCCGTCGCCCGCGCCGGGCTCGCCGCCCGCCTGACACACGACGAGGAACTGGACGCGACCACCGTGATCGGAACCATGCCGGGCGGCGCGCGCAGGTGACGGCCGGCGGGAAACCCGGTTGATCGGCTTCGGGCGCCTTTCCGCAGGGACCTCGGGGAGTAGAGGAGCACACCCGTGACAGAAGCGAGTTCTCTCCTGCTGGAACGCCTGCACGCGGCCGGCCTGACCGACGTCGTCGCGGTCGAGCCGGCCAGTGGAGGCCTCGCCGCGACTGCGGGGATCGCGCGCCGCGGCGACGGCACGTCGGTGTTCGTCAAGGCGTTCGGCGAGCCGCCGTCGGACGACGCCTTCGCCGCGGAGGCCGAAGGGCTCACCGTGCTGCGCGAGGCGGGCGGCGTCGCCACGCCCGAGATCGTCCTCGCGGACCGCGACCTGCTCGTGCTGTCCGTGCTGCAGCCCCGGCCGGGCACCGAGGCCTTCTGGGAGCGGTTCGCGCATGCGCTCGCCCACCTGCACACCGCCACGCGGTACCCCCGCTTCGGGTGGCACCGGGACAACTGGCTGGGCCGCCGCCGGCAGGTCAACACCTGGGATGACGACGGGTTCGAGTTCTTCGCCCAGCACCGTCTGCTGCGCTGGCTCGGCGAGCGTCGCGTCCAGGAGGCGCTCGGCACGGCGGACCGGGCGGCGCTGGAGCGGCTGTGCGACCGGCTGCCCGAGCTGCTGCCGGTCAGGCCCGCGTGCCTGACGCACGGCGACCTGTGGGCGCTGAACGTCATGGCCACCCCCGATGGGCGGCCCGCGCTGATCGACCCGGCCGTCTCGTACACGTGGGCCGAGGTCGACCTGGCACACCTCTGGACGACGGCGCCGCCGCCCGAGGCGCACGTGTTCTTCGAGCTGTACGCCGAGCTGACCGGGCTCGACCGCGACTGGCGCGAACGCATGCCGATCCTCCAGCTACGCCAGCACCTGGCCGTGATCGCCCAGTTCGAGCCCGACTGGGGCGCCGCCGACCTCGTACGCGCCACGCTCGCCCCGTTCCGGCGGAGGCCGTGAGCTCAGCTGAGGGTACGGGGACGCAGTGGCGGTTGCCGCGGGAAAACCAGTTGATCGGCTTCCTGCGCCCTCGTCTATTGTCGGGCCGTGCTTTCCGATGTGCGGCTGCCGCCGGCCGAGACCCACGAGCAGTTCATGGCCGTCCGGCGGGACGAGTCCCGTCTCGGCCCGGCCGTCTCCGCCCTGGTGAGGGGGCTCGGGCTCGGTGACGAACGCGTCGAGCGCTTCGCCGACGGGTCGGTGCCGGTCTACGCGGTGGGCGACCGGCACGTGCTCAAGCTCTACCCCTCGACCGCCCTGCCGGAAGGGTACGACGTCGAGCACGCCGTCCTGCGGGCCGTCGAGGGACGCCTGCCGATCCCGACGCCCCGGGTCCTTGAAGCGGGACGGGTCGACGGGTGGAGCTACATCCTGATGACGCGCTTGCACGGCGAGAGCCTCGCCGAGGCGTGGCCGCGCATCCCGCGAGACGACCGGGTGGAACTCGCCGCCGCCGTGGGCGAGACCCTGGCGGCGCTCCATGCGGTCTCCTCCCCCGCCGTCGACGCGGTCGTGGGCCCGCAGGACTGGGACGGCTTCATCCGTACGCGCCGGGAGGCGTGCGTGGCCCACCACCGGGCAGACGGGCTGGACGAGGCGTGGCTGGCGCAGATCCCGGGCTTCCTCGACAGCGTCGAACTCCCGCCGTCCGCGCCCGTCCTGCTGCACACGGAGGTCATGCGCGAGCACCTGAGGGTGGTGCGGGACGGCGGCGGCTGGCGGCTGGCGGGCCTGTTCGACTTCGAACCGGCGATGCGGGGCGCCCGGGAGTACGAGTTCGCCTCGGTGGGGCTGTTCTTCTCCTGCGGCGAGGCCGAGATCCTGCGCCGCCTGCTCCTCGCGTACGGCTACCGCGAGTCCGACCTGGGCGAACAGCTGAGCAGACGGCTGCTGGCCTATGCCCTGCTGCACCGCTACAGCAGCCTCGCCTGGTATCTGACCCGGTTGCCCGCGCCGCCGCAGCCCACTCTCGACTGCCTGGCCACGCACTGGTGGGCCCTGTAGGCCGCGAGCAGAGATCCTGGGTCAGGCGTGTCAGCGCGCCGCGGCGCCGGTGACGTAGTCGTGCAGGCGCGCCGATCCTTCGAGCATGGCGACGGCCGTGGAGGCGAGGGCGGCGCCGCGTTCGGAGAGAGCGGCGCGCAGCGCCTCGGTGCTGCCGGTGCGGCGCAGGCCGTCGAGCACGTCCCCGATCCGCGCCAGCGGATACCGCCCCTGCCGCAGCATGAGGATCATGCGGGCGTCGCGGACCTCGGCAGGGCCGTACCACCGGTAGCCGGTGCCGGGCTCGCGCTGCGGCGTCAGCAGCCCGGCGGCCTCCCACACCCGCAGCGCCGAGGCGCGTACGCCGAGAAGGGCGGCCACCTCCCCGATGCGCAGGGCGGACTGCGGCGCCGCCGGGCCGCCGGGGTCCTGCCCGGCCACCGCTTCGAGTGCCTCCCCCGTCGCCCGCAGTGCGAGCCGCTGCTGGTGCAGCGCGGCGTGGCAGGCGTCCACGAGGGCGAGCGCGCCCGCCAGGTCGCCGTCGTGCACCGCCAGCATGATCGAACGGGCGGCCTCCCACCCGTACCCCTTGGCCAGCGCCCGGTAGGCGAGCAAAGCCTCGCGGTGCCGCGTGTCGAACCTGCGATAGCCGGCGGCCGTCCGCTCGGCGGGCGGGAGGATTCCCGCGTCGGCGTAGTTGCGGATCTGCTGGGTGGAGACTCCTGCCTCCCGCGCCAGATCGACCGGGCGCAGCGCCCTGTGACTCACCTGTGGCTCACCGGACTTGAGGCTTCGGGTCGCATCCGCACATGGTAATGCCCCGCGAGTCTCAAGTGCCGCTCGTCAGGTTCCGGCGCAGGGCGTAGACGGCGGCGCCGACGGCGAGCACGGCGGCCCCGGAGACCACCGAGGACAGCGGCAGGGCGAAGGCCAGGATCAGGCACCCGGCCAGGCCGACGGCGGGCACGGCCCCCGGCGGCCGTCCCTCACCGGGGCCGAGGGTCCAGGCGCTGGCATTGGCGACGGCGTAGTAGACCAGCACGCCGAAGGAGGAGAACCCGATCGCGCCGCGCAGGTCAGCGGTCGCGGCCAGGATCGCCACGACCGCGCCGACCGCGATCTCGGCGCGGTGGGGCACCTTGAAGCGCCGATGGACGGCGGCCAGCGCGTGCGGCAGGTGCCGGTCTCGGGCCATGGCCAGCGTGGTGCGCGACACCCCGAGGATCAGCGCGAGCAGCGAACCGGTGGCGGCGACCGCGGCGCCCGCCCGTACGACCGGAGCGAGGCCGGGGTGCCCGGCCTCCCGCACGACGGCGGCCAGGGGTGCGACCGCGTCGCCCAGGCCGGCGCCACCCAGCACGGCGAGCGCGGCCACCGCGACCGCCGCGTAGACGACGAGGGTGATGGCCAGCGCGAGCGGAATCGCCCGGGGAATGGTCCGCGCCGGGTCGCGCACCTCCTCACCCAGAGTGGCGATGCGGGCGTAACCGGCGAAGGCGAAGAACAGCAGACCCGCCGACTGCACCACCCCGCCGGCGGTGGCGTCGGCACCGACGTCCAGCCGCCCCGGGTCCGCGGCGCCGGAGGTCAGGCCCGCGACCACCACGGCGGCCAGCACCGCGAGGACCGCTCCGACGATGACCCGGGTGAGCCAGGCGCTCTTGTGGATCCCCGCGTAGTTGACCGCGGTCAGCGCCACCACGGCCGCCACCGCCACCGCGTGGGCCTGCTCCGGCCAGACGTAGGAGCCGACGGTCAGCGCCATCGCGGCGCACGAGGCGATCTTGCCGACCACGAACGCCCATCCCGCCAGGTAGCCCCAGAAGTCCCCCAGCCGCTCCCGCCCGTACACATAGGTGCCGCCGGAGGCCGGGTAGCGCGCGGCCAGCCGGGCCGAGGAGGTCGCGTTGCAGTAGGCGACCACCGCCGCCGCCGTCAGCCCGAGCAGCAGCCCGGACCCTGCCGCGCGCGCCGCCGGCGACAGGGCGGCGAAGATCCCCGCGCCGATCATCGAACCCAGCCCGATGACCACGGCGTCGGCCAGGCCCAGCCGGCGCTCCAGCGGCCCCTGCCCCGCGCCTGCCGGGGTGCGCGCCATCGCGTACCTCCACTGATCCGACATCGATCACCGTACTGCCGTCGGAGCACCGTCTCGGTCCTGCTGCTGCAACACCGCAGAGGACGCGAGCTGACCGGGCGCATCCTCGCCGCCACCCGGCGTACGACGGGGGCCAGGGCCGCCCACACCCTGGTCGCCGACATCGAGAAGGCGCTCGGCATCTACGACCTGTCCCGTTTCACTCCCCCCGGGGTGACGTACCCCGACCGGCCCGGCGCCTCCGCGGCCGCTCGTCAGCGGCGCCCCGCTTCGGCGGGCGCGGCTCGACCCGGTCCACGGCTCCGGGCCCGGGTTCCTCACCCGGTCAGGGCCACAGGCGGTGACGTGCCCAGGCGGCGTCCTCGCGCGTGTAGCGCAGGCGGATGTGGCGGCGGTCGTGGTCGGCCTGCCAGAACTCGACTTCTTCGGCGCGGACGCCGTACAGAGTCCATCCCGGCGCGACCACCTCAGGGTCGGCCTCGATCCGCGCGTGCGCCGCGCGCAGGGCGGCTTCGAGGTCGGACGGCTTGTCCAGGACCTGCGACTGGCGGCCGGTCAGGGCGTCCGCGCGAGCACCGGGGGAACGCGCGAGGAAGTCGGCGGCGCTGCGCTGCGCGTCCGCCGCGAAGGCCGTGCCCCGCACCCGGATCTGACGGCCCTGCTCGGGCCAGTAGAACGCCAGAGCGGCGTACGGTGTGGCGGCCAGCTCCCCTCCCTTACGGCTGCCCGCGCTCGTCGCGAAATACCAGGTGCCGTCCGCCCCGAGGTCCTTGCAGATCAGCACACGGGAAGAAGGCCGTCCGCCGGCGTCGGCCGTCGCCAGGGACATGGCATGCGGCTCGCGCACCCCGGCCTCGACGGCCGAGGTCAGCCATTCCACGAACAGGGCGACCGGATCGGCCGGCGCGGCGTCGACGTCGAACCCCGGCAGTTCGGTGTCGAAGACGGGAAGCCCCCGCAACAGATCACGAATCGAACCCGCCGGACCGTTTTCCCCCACGATCGCTCCTCCACCTCGAACCGCGACGGTGATCTCCGAAGCCACAGCCATGCCTACCACTGCCGGCGCGGTGCCCGTTCACCGGCCCCGAAACTCCGGGCCCGCGGCCCGTGCCGTCCGGAGCCGTGATCATACGGCTGGGAAAAGGATTCGACGGGATGTTGCTCGGGCTTGTAGCTTGCAGTCGACCGTGACACCGCCCGAGGAGGTGAGACCCATGAACGCTGTATCGATGTGGGTGCTCCCCCTCCCCCGTCACGGCCGGCGATTGATGTAGGTGTCGCCGGGAGCGCCTCGACAACAGGGCACTCCCGAAAGGCAACACCTATGAACTCTCTGCAGTTCCCCGCCGGGCCGCCGTCGAACGATACGGTCGAGCGCGACTTCACCGTGGGCGACGTCCCCGGACTACGGTCGCCGGCCTCCGGCGCCGATCGCGCGCCCCTCATGTTCGACGTGATCATCGCCGGGTGCGGGCCGACCGGCGCGATGCTGGCCGCCGAACTGCGGCTGCACGACGTGCGGGTACTCGTTCTGGAGAAGGAAACCGAACCCAAGTCGTTCGTCCGCATCGTCGGTCTGCATATTCGCAGTCTCGAGCTGATGGCAATGCGTGGACTGCTGGAGCGCATTCTCCAGCACGGAAGACGGCGTCCGGCCGGCGGTTTCTTCGCCGCCATCGACAAACCCGCGCCCAAGGGCCTGGATTCCGCGCACGCCTATCTGCTGGGCATTCCGCAGCCGGTCATCGAACGCCTGCTGGAAGAACGTGCGGTCGAGCTGGGTGCGCAGGTCTGGCGCGGTTGTACGGTGGCCGGTTTCGAGCAGGACGACGAGGGTGTGACCGTCGAGCTGGCCGACGGGGAACAGCTGCGTTCGCGCTATCTCATCGGCTGTGACGGCGGGCGCAGTACGGTGCGCAAACTGCTCGGCGTCGGCTTCCCCGGCGAGCCCGCGCGGACCGAGACGCTGATGGGCGAGATGGAAGTGGGTGTGCCCCAGGAGGAGATCACCGCCAAGGTGACCGAGATCCACGAGACCCATAGGCAGTTCTGGCTCAGGCCCTTCGGCGAAGGCGTCTACAGCGTCGTCGTCCCCGCCGCGGGAGTCAGCGGTCGCGCGGAACCGCCCACCCTCGAGGATTTCAAACAAGCGCTGCGCGCCATCGCCGGAACCGATTTCGGCGTGCACTCCCCGCGCTGGTTGTCCCGCTTCGGAGATGCCACCCGGCTAGCCGAACGTTATCGGGTCGGGCGGGTGCTGCTGGCCGGCGATGCGGCGCACATCCATCCACCTATCGGCGGGCAGGGCCTCAACCTGGGCGTTCAGGACGCGGTCAACCTCGGCTGGAAACTGGCCGCGCAGATCCGCGGCTGGGCGCCGGAAACACTGCTGGACACCTACCAGGCCGAACGTCATCCGGTCGCGGAGGACGTGCTGGACAACACCCGCGCCCAGATGGAACTGCTGTCCGCCGAACCGGGCCCGCGGGCCGTGCGCAGGCTGCTCACCGAACTGATGGACTTCGACGAGGTGAACCGCTATCTGATCGAGAAGATCACCGCGATCGGCATCCGCTACGACTTCGGCGAAGGTCCCGACCTGCTCGGCCGCCGCCTGCCCGACATCGACGTGAAACAGGGCCGCCTCTACGGTCTGCTGCATCGCGGCCGTGGCCTGCTGCTGGACCGCACCGAACGCCTGACCGTCGGCGGCTGGTCGGACCGGGTCGATCACCTCGCGGACCCCACCGCGGCACTGGATGTTCCGTGCGTCCTGCTCCGCCCCGACGGCCACGTCGCCTGGATCGGCGACGATCAGCGGGACCTGGACGACCGCCTCTCCCGCTGGTTCGGCAAGCCCGCCAACTGATCTCGCCCGAGCAATGGTCATCCGCCACAGAGAACAGACCGACCATCGGTGCAGGTCACGGAGGTGGGCGGGGAGCCCATACCGGGCCTATACCGCCAAGCGCTCTGCTCGTCGGTATCCGTTCGGCACGAGCCAAGGAAGAGCAATATGGGTATTCGCAAGGGAATGGCGGCGGCCGCTCTGGCCGTCGGAGCCGGCGTGACCGTGCTGCCGGCGGCGCCGGCCTGGGCGGCGAACTCGGAGTGCACCGTTCAGAACTTCTGGACGACCTGCTCCACGGGGAACCTCTCGGCCGTCAACGGCTGGATTGAGGTGACGACCTTCGAGTCGTACATCGGCAACCCGCTGTGCGACGCGAGCGAGATCCGCTGGAAGGTCGTGGACGCCACCAACGGCCACGTCGTCGGCCGCGGTACGGGTGCCACCAACCGCTGGCGGATCTCCGGCCTGACCAACAGCTACTACGGCCGCTTGGACAACTGTCCCCGGATGACGATCCGCATCCACAACTCGTAGCCACCCACGGGCGGGCTGAGGGACGGCTCGTACACCCAGAGCGGGTCGAAGGTCACGGTAACCAACGCCGGCTACAACGCCACGAGCGCGGCGTACGGGGGCAGCGTGACCTTCGGCTTCCTCGGCCGCCGGGACAACGGCGCCAACCCCGCACCCAAGCAGTTCACGCTCAACGGCTCCCCCTGCGCGAACGAGCCGACGTACTGATCGCGAGAGCGGCCGAGCTCCGGCACCGTCGGGAACGGTTCCCCTCGAACGCACCCGGCGTTCAGTACTCGATCAGCATCTGCATGATTTTGATCTTTTGAGGATCACCGTTGGACGCGACGTACTGTTTCAAATCCTTCTCCCAGGACTTATATGCCGGCGGAACGCAGTAGAACATGTATCCGCAGATCATCTTGTCCTGGAACTCGTCGGCCGCGGTGAGGAGCTTCGCCACGTCCTGATCGATCTTGAGCTTGTCGAATTCCGACTTGACCTCGAAGATGATGAATCTGTCCGCGTCCGGATTGTCCTCGTCGTGCAGCGTGAAGAGCATCAGGTCGGCCCGGTTCGACTCTGGGTAGGTCTTGCCATACGACTGCTCGGCGAGCAGCGTGTACGTGCTCTCCTGGAAGTCCTTGTGGTTTGCGATCAGCCGATAGAGTTCGGCCCGCACCGTTCCCTCGTACAGCCACCCCTTGGGGCGCCACAGCGCGGACGAGGCCTCTCTCCGCGTCAGTTCGGCTATCGCGTGTCCGGCCAATTCTTCTTCGATATAGGATCGCAGCGCCATATCAACCCCTTGTCGCAGCCGGATTTTCGGACGGACTTTTCTCCAGTGGCACGGATTTTCGGCACTCCGGAGTGTAGCCGCACCTTTACGGCCTGTATAGAGGGCTTTTTGGCACCGCAATGTCGGCCCCCTACTCCCGAGCATGTCCCCAGCCGTCAGGTAGCGATTGCGATTCGTAGTCGTTTCGGAGCGGTGAATGCGGGTGGGTGGGT
>NZ_MWJN01000167.1:0-11154 GCF_002027145.1 Microbispora sp. GKU 823
GTCGCGCCGCTGCTCGACGACCCCGGGGCGCGGCGGCGCATGGGCAGGGCCGCCCGGCGGCTCGCCGCCCGCCATTCCTGGTCCAGGGTCGCCGCCGCCCACCGCGCGCTGTACGAGACCCTGGCCGGCCCGCGCCGCCCGCTCGGCCGCCCGGATGCGTGAGCCGTACCGGGAGATCCTGGTCGTCGACCTGCTCGGCGGGATCGGCGACCTGATCATGCTCCTGCCCGTCGTGCACGGCCTGGCCCGCCGCAACCCCGGCGGGTCGCTGCGCGTGCTCACCCACGAGCCCGGCGCCGCCCTCCTGCGCGGCGATCCCGCCGTCACGCGGGTGCTCACCCCCCGCCACGGCGGCGCGGGCGCGGAGCGGGAGGCGGTGGCCGAGGCGCTGGCCGCGCGGCGTCCGGATCTCGCGGTCACCACCACCCGCTACGACGGAATCCCGGACCTTCTCGCCGCCTCGGGCGCCCGCTGCGTCACCGACCTGTGGCGCCGCCCGCCCCCGGACGAGCCGGTCGGCGAACGCTACCTGCGCATCCTGCTCGCCGAGGGACTGCTGCGGCCCGAGGACGCCCTCGCCCGTCCGGCCGTGCGCCTGACGCCGGCCGAGATCGCGTACGGCGAGAGCACGCTCGCGTGCCGCCTCCCTGCCTCCGGGACAGGGCCCCCGGTCGTGCTGATCACGGACGCGGGCATGGACGTGAAGCGGTGGCCGGATGGACGCTGGCGGGAACTCGCCGCGTCGCTGGCCCGGCGCGGCCATCCCCTGCCTCACCCCCGACCGCGCCGCCCGAGCGCGGCGCGGTGGACGCGGTATTCGGCCCGGAGGTGGCCGCGCTGCCGCGGTGCGGCCTGCGCGGGCTCGCCGCGTGCTTCGCCGCAGTGGCGCGTCGCGGCGGGGTGGTCGTGGGCGGCGACACCGGGCCGCTGCGGCTGGCCGCCGCGGCCGGGGCGGCCACCGTCGGGCTGTTCGGGCCCACCTGGGCCGGCCGGTACGGCCTCGGCTCCCGGGATGGGGTGGGCTCCGCCGACCTGCAGGGGCTTCCGGGCTGCCCGCACCGCAGGCCCACGGCCATCACCGAGCAGCCGTGCTGGTGGACGGCCGAATGCCCGCTGTCCCCGGCGGGCCCCGCCTGCATGGCCGACATCCCCGTGGCGTCCGTCGTGCGCGCCGTGACGCGCCTGTGCGCCGCTTCCCGCGCGCGCCACCCGGCGGACGACCGCTGACCGGTGCTGACCCGTGGACCGTGGCGTGGCAGGCTGCGTACGGGAGAGAACGGCAGCCATGCCGTCGAGGAGGAAGCACATGGAACGGGACGGCGCGACGCGGCCGACTGCCGTCTGGGACCCGTCACGCGGTCGCGCGTCCGGAGGGTGTCAGGATCGGCCGTACGTGACCGGCGTGACGACCTCGCCACGGAGGAGCCGCTGGAGATCCGGCTCCTGGCCGGGGGCGAGAGCCGTACGGTGGCGATCACGATGCGGACGCCGGGCGCGGACTTCGAGCTCGCGGCAGGGTTCCTGCACGCTGAGGGGATCGCCGGCCCCGGCGACATCGCCGCCATCGGCTACTGCACCGACGAGGACCTGGACCCCGAGGCGCGCTACAACACCGTGACCGTGCGGCTCACCGCCTCCCGGCTGCCCGACCTCGGCGCCGCGGCGCGCAACTTCCTGACGTCGAGCGCGTGCGGCGTCTGCGGCACGGCGAGCCTCGACGCCCTGCGCGACCGCTGCGCCGTGCCGGCCGCGCGCCCGCCGGTCGCCGTGTCCGCCACGACCCTGTACGGCCTGCCGGACCGGCTGCGGGAGGCCCAGGGGGTGTTCGGCAGGACGGGCGGGCTGCACGCCGCCGGGCTGTTCACGCCAGAAGGCACGCCGGTGGCGGTGCGGGAGGACGTGGGGCGGCACAACGCCGTGGACAAGCTGGTCGGCTGGGCGCTGCTCGGCGGCCGGACCCCCCTCGACCGGCACGTGCTGATGGTCAGCGGCCGGGTCGGCTACGAGATCATGCAGAAGGCCGCGAGCGCCGGGATCCAGATCGTGTGCGCCGTGTCCGCGCCCTCCTCGCTCGCCGTCGACCTGGCGCGCGAGTTCGGCATCACGCTCGTGGGGTTCCTGCGCGAGGAGCGCTTCAACATCTACGCCTGCCCGGAGCGGATTGAGGTCGGGCGGATCGAGGTCGAGCAGGCGGCCGGGACGCCGTGATCCGAACCGGCAGTCGAACGGGCGGGCGCCCGGATCCCCGGGCGCCCGGCCGGTCGGTACGTCAGCCGGTGTTCTGCAGGCCGGCCGCGACGCCGTTCACGCTGAGGAGCAGCAGCGTGGACAGGCGCTCGCGCTCCTCCTCCGACAGGTCGCCCGGCGCCCGCAGCGCCGACAGCGCCCGCAACTGGAGGTGGCTGAGCGCGTCCACGTAGGGGTCGCGCAGCTGCACGGCCCGCGACAGCACCCGCCGGTTCTCCAGCAGGCGGGCGTGGCCGGTCACCTCCAGCACCAGCCGCCTCGTCAGGTCGTACTCCTCCAGGACCTGCTCGGCGAAGTCGCTGCGGCCGCCCAGGGCCAGGTAGCGGGACGCGATCGAGCGGTCGGTCTTGGCCAGCGACATCTCCGCGTTGTCCAGCATCGCGGCGAACAGCGGCCACTCCTGGTAGGCCGAGCGCAGTTCGGCCATGCCGCCGTCGGTGACCACGGCGGCCAGGCCGCTGCCCAGGCCGTACCAGCCGGGGAGGTTGACCCGCGTCTGGGCCCACGCGAACACCCACGGGATGGCCCGCAGGTCGTCCAGCGAGCGGGGCGCGCCGAGGCCGCGCCGCGCGGGCCGGGAGCCGAGCCGCAGCGAGCCGATCTCTTCAAGCGGGCTGACCAGCGCGAACCACTCGGGGAAGCCCGGGGCCTCGGTCAGCGCCCGGTAGGCGCGCTCGGAGGCGGCGGCCACGGTGTCGGCCAGCCCGCGGAACTTCGCCGCCGCGGCGGCCGTGCTCGACTCCACCGCCGAGGTGGACGCGAGCAGCACGGCGTTGGTGACCTGCTCGATGTGCCGCTTGGCGATCGCCGAGTGGCCGTACCGCGCGAAGATGACCTCGCCCTGCTCGGTGACCTTGAACCGCCCGGCGACCGAGCCTGGGGCCTGGGCGAGCACCGCGCGGTTGGCGGGGCCGCCGCCCCGGCCGAGCGCGCCGCCGCGGCCGTGGAAGAGCCTGAGCCTGATGTCGTTGGCCGCGGCCCAGGCGGCCAGCGCCGCCTGCGCGTCGTACAGGCGCAGGGTGGCCGCCGCCGGGCCGAGTTCCTTGGCCGAGTCGGAGTAGCCGAGCATGACCTCCATGCGCCGCCCGTTCTCGGCGAGCCGCCGGCGCACGGGCTCCAGCGCGACCATGCCCTCCAGCACGGCGGTGGAGTTGTCGAGGTCCGCGCCCGACTCGAACAGGGGGACCACGTCGAGCACCGGGGCGCGGTCGCCCAGGGCGTGCCTGGCCAGCTCGTACACCGCCGCGATGTCGTCGGCGGAGCGGGTGAACGAGACGACGTAGCGGGAGCAGGCGGTCACGCCGAAGCGCTCCTGGATCCACCCGATCACCCGGATCGTGGCCAGGACCTCCTCGGTGCGCTCCGACGGCGTGCCGGAGGCGATCTCCTTGAGCGCCGCCGCGTGCACCGCCGAATGCTGGCGCACCTCCAGCTCCGCCAGGTGGAAGCCGAACGTCTCGACCTGCCAGATCAGGTGCTGCAGCTCGCCGTACGCCTGCCGTACGGCGCCGGCGCCGCGCAGGGAGTCCTGCGTGAGCCGCAGGTCGGCCAGCAGCTCCGCGGGCGCGCGGTAGGCGAGGTCGAGGTCGCGGCGGCGGGTCGCGGCGATCCTGGCCGCCACGAACATCAGCCACTGACGGTGCGGCTCCCGCGGCGACCGGGTGGCCATCTCCGACACCAGGTCGGGGTGGTCGTCCTCGGCCTGCGCGAGCGCGGCCCGCAGCTCGGCGGACGGCGGCGTGAAGACACTGGCGAGGGTGAGCGACCTGCCGATCCGGGTGGTGGCGTTCTCCAGCGCGATCAGCACGTGCTCGGCCTGGATCTGGATGGCCTCCCTGGTCACCTTGGCGGTGACGTTGGGGTTGCCGTCGCGGTCGCCGCCGATCCAGCTTCCGTAGCGGATGTACGCCTTGGCCAGCGGCTCCCGCGTCCCGGTGCCGGGCCCGAGCGCCGCGTCGAGCGAGCGGTAGATCAGCGGCACCGTCCGGAACAGCGTCTCGTCGAACGCCGCCATCGCCGTACGGACCTCGTCCAGCGGGTCGAGCTTGGTGTGACGGAGCTGGGCGCTCCGCCACAGGATGTCGATCTCCTCGAGCAGCCGCCGGTGGGCCTCCTCCCGCTCGGCGGCGCCCCGTCCGGGGGTGTTGTAGGCGTCGAGCTGGGCGCTGATCCGCTGGATCGCGGTGACGATCGCCCGCCGCCGCGCCTCCGTGGGGTGAGCGGTCAGCACGGGCCGGAACTCCAGCTCGTCGATCAGGTCCTGGAGCCGGTCGTCCCCGCGCAGCCGCTGCACGGCCTCCGCGAGGGACTCGCGCAGCGGCACGTCGTCCTTGTCGCGCTGCCGCAGGGTGCGGATGCGGTAGTGCTCCTCGGCGAGGTTGGCGAGATGGAAGTAGCAGGTGAAGGCCCTGGCGATCTGCACGGCGCGGTCCACGGGCCATTCGGCCACCAGGGCGGCGACCTCGTCGGCCGTCGTCTCCTGACGCCGCGCCGCGATCACCGCCTTCCGGAGCCGTTCCACGTCGGCGAGGAGGTCGGGGCCGCCGTGCTCGGCGATCACCTGACCCAGTAGTCCACCCAATAGGCGCACGTCAGCGCGGAGTTCGTCCGGCATCTCCGCTACGGCGTTGTGTCGTTCGGCAGGAGCGATGGCGGCCATGTTTGGAAGGCTAGCGAATCGCGCTCGGGAGCCCGAGGGCGGTCTCACCAATTGGACTAGACCACTCGAACGCGCAGGTCAGACCGGTCGCGCGTCCGGGGTGCGGAGCGCCTCGGCCGGGGCTTGCGGGAGCGCCCTGAAACGGCGGGTGAGGTGCTGGGCGAGCCGCCCGTGCGCCACCACGATCGCGGCGAACGCGACGACCAGCACGGTGATCGGCATCAACTGGCCGTCGTCCGCCAGGACGATGATCTTCGCGTCGCTGACCCCCGTCCTCGCGGCCGTCAGCCCCGTGAGCGCGGCGGTCACCCATCGACCGGCATGCATGATCGCCGGACGCGCGGTCGCGGTCACCGCGGCCGGCAGGGCCAGCACGACGAACACGACGAGGATCCCGACCGTGCCCACCAGGGACAGGCCGGTCGATGCGTCGACGGCCAGCGCGACGCCCCGCATCAGGAGGCGCGCCAGCCCCCCGATGACCAGTCCGCTGATCACCGCCGCGCCCACCGGTGCCCAGATCGCACGGCCCAGCGTCCTGTTTTCGCGCATTACTTCTCCCCCTAGAACGGTCCAAACGGTTATAGGGGCGGGCCGTATCCCCCGCAATCACCGCAAGAACATCGCGACCGCTCTGTTACCTCTCAGGTGGGGCGGGAGACGGCGGTGAGGAGTTCGGGGAGGCGGGCGAAGCCGATGCCGGCGGCGATCCTGCGGCCCGCCCAGGCGGCCGCCACGCCGTACGGCACGGCGAGCACGGCCCACCAGGTGAGGCCGAACAGGACCGGCAGCACGACCGGCAGCGCGAGCGCGCCGGTGACGAGCATGGTGGCGAAGGAGGACGCGAACGCCTGTCCGCCCTGCCCCGGAGCGGCGCCGCTGAAGGCGTTCAGGCGGTCGGGGTAGGTGTACGGCGCGGTCACGCTGGTGAGCGCCCCGACGCCCATGGCGACGCCGAGCACGCCCCAGGCGACCGGCGCCGCGGCGAGGGCCCAGGCGGCGTCGCCCGCCACCAGGGCGGCGATCACCGAAACCAGGGTCAGCAGCGGCACCCCGATGACCGCCATGGCCAGGTGCCGGCCGGCCAGGTCGGTACGCAGGTCGCGCGGAGTGGAGAACACCACCGCGTTCATCCACAGCGACCTGCCGTCGATCCCGAACGAGTTGGCCGCCTGCAGCCCGATCACGACGGCCGCCAGGCAGGCGGGCCCGACCACGATCCCCGGCCCGGCCGACCCGTCCGGTCCCCGCATGGAGAACATGATGACCACGCTCACGAAGAGCGCGGCGATCCAGTTCACCCGGCCCCGGGGTTCCCTCGCGGCGTACTTCAGCTCCTTGACGACGACGGCGCCGAGCATGCCGTCAGGCAGGAACCGGCCGAACGGGACCCGTCCGGACCGCCGGACGGAGCCGCCGCCCTGGCTGGAGGCGTCGGGCCGCACCAGCGCGTGCCGCAGCGCGGCGATCCACAGCCACCCCAGCACGACGACCGCCATCGCGACGACGATCAGCTCGGCGACGCCGATGAGCCCGCCGTCGGCGATCGCGTGCGCGGCCAGCCCCGGCGGCGTCCACCGCAGGACGTCCCCCGCCGACGCCAGGATCCGCGTGGGGTCGCCGGAGAACCCTCTGTTGATCAGCAGGTTGGGCACCTGGAACAGCAGCACGCCGAAGACGGCGGCGACCGCGAGCAGGTCGCGTCCCCTGCGGGTGCGCAGCACGCCGGACAGCGCGGTGGTCACCAGGCGGGAGGCCGTGAGACAGAAGGCGAACTGGAGGACCACCGCGGGCACCCCGAGCAGCACCGCGCCCGGCCCGTGGGCGAGCGCGACCATGCCGCCGGACAACGCGACCAGCGAGGCGATCGGCCACGGCCCGGTCGCCGACGCGGCCAGCATGCCGGTCGCGAGCTGCCGGGTGGTCAGCGGGAACAGGGCCAGCCGGGCCGGGTCGAGCGTCTCGTCCAGGCCGAAGGCCATCAGCGGCACGACGATCCACCCGACGGCGAACATCGCGAACGCCGCCGACACGAGGTCGAGGGCGACGTCGGGCGGCGCGAACCGGATGAGGGACAGCAGCCCGAACCCCGCGACGGCGGCGAGGAGCGCGGCGCCCAGCGAGAAGGCGAAACCGACCTGCTTGCCCACCTCGCCACGCAGGCCCCCGCGCACCAGGCTGAGCTTCAGCCGGACGAACAGCCAGGTCATGCCGGAGACCCGAGCCACGACAGGCCCTCCTCCCCGTTGCCGCGCACGCCGACGAGGTCGAGGAACGCCTCGTTGAGCGTGCGGCCCCGCCGTACGTCGTCGAGCGGGCCCTGGGCGACGACGAGGCCCCGGTTCATCACCGACACCCAGTCGCACAGCCGCTCGACCAGGTCCATCACGTGGCTGGAGAAGACGACGGTGGAGCCCGAGGCGGTGTACCTGCGCAGCACCTCGGTCAACGTGTTGGCGGAGACGGGATCGACGCCCTCGAACGGCTCGTCGAGGAACAGCACGCGCGGGTTGTGCAGCAGCGCCGCCGCGAGGCCGATCTTCTTGCGCATGCCGGTGGAGTAGTCGACCACCAGCTTGTCCTGCGCCTCGACCAGGTCCATGACCTTGAGCAGTTCGTCGGCGCGCCGGCCGACCTCGTCCAGGGGGATGCCCCGCAACTGGCCGCCGTATATGAGCAGTTCGCGGCCGGACAGCCGTTCGAACAGCCGCAGGCCCTCGGGCAGCACGCCGATGTGCGCCTTGACGCTGACGGGGTCGGCCCACACGTCGTGACCGTCGATCTCGATGCGCCCGCCGTCCGGGCGCAGCAGGCCGGTGACCATGCTCAGCGTCGTCGTCTTGCCCGCGCCGTTGGGGCCGACCAGGCCGGCGAAGCTCCCTCTCGGCACGACCAGATCGACGCCGCCGACCGCCACCTGCTGCCCGAAGCGCTTGTACAACCCCTGCGTGCGTACGGCGTCCACCATGGAGCCCCCATTTGTATAAAGCCGTCGTAAAGCCGAACGAACGGCACAGGGACCGCGTTCCTGTCGGGAGTACCCGTCCGGGCAACTGCGATCCCGGTGAGCGCGACCCGGCGCGACCGAGCGGCGCCGGCCTGGTTAACCTGTCGGCCATGGATTCGACGCGACCCGGAGCGGCGTTCGGGACCCGAGGGCCGCTGAGCATGCGAGGAACGGTGAGCGGGCGATGAGCGCCGAACGCGCCCCCGAGATCGACATCCACACCACCGCCGGCAAGATCGCCGACCTGGAGCGCGCCGGAGCGAGGCGGCCCACGCCGGCTCCGCGCGAGCGGTGGAGAAACAGCACGCCAAGGGCAAGATGACGGCCCGCGAGCGGCTGGCCGCATTCCTCGACGAGGGCTCCTTCGTGGAGTTCGACGAGCTGGCCAGGCACCGGGCGACCGCCTTCGGCCTCGACCGCGAGCGCCCGTACGGCGACGGGGTCGTCACCGGTTACGGCACGGTGGACGGCCGGCCGGTCGCGGTGTTCGCGCAGGACTTCACGGTGTTCGGCGGCTCGCTTGGCGAGGTCTTCGGCGAGAAGATCGTCAAGGTGATGGACCACGCGCTGAAGACCGGCTGCCCGGTGATCGGCATCAACGACTCGGGCGGCGCGCGCATCCAGGAGGGCGTCGTCTCCCTCGGCCTGTACGCCGAGATCTTCAAGCGCAACGTGCACGCATCCGGCGTGGTCCCGCAGATCTCGCTGATCATGGGCCCGTGCGCGGGCGGCGCCGTGTACTCCCCTGCGCTGACCGACTTCGTCCTGATGGTGCAGGAGAAGTCGCACATGTTCATCACCGGGCCGGACGTCATCAAGACCGTGACCGGCGAGGAGGTGACGTTCGAGGAGCTTGGCGGCGCGCACACACACAACTCGCGCTCGGGCGTCGCCCACTACGAGGCGTCCGACGAGCAGGACTGCCTCGACTTCGCCAGGGCGCTGCTGTCGTACCTGCCGTCCAACAACATGGACGATCCGCCCGCCTTCGAGGTCGAGGCGGACCTGGAGACGACCGACGAGGACCGCGAGCTCGACACGCTGATCCCCGACTCGGCCAACCAGCCGTACGACATGCACACGGTCATCGAGCACGTCCTCGACGACGGCGAGTTCCTGGAGATCCACGCGGGCTTCGCGCCGAACATCGTCGTCGGCTTCGGCCGGGTCGAGGGGCGTTCGGTGGGCGTCGTCGCCAACCAGCCGATGAGCTTCGCCGGAACGCTCGACATCGCCGCCTCCGAGAAGGCCGCCCGATTCGTGCGCACCTGCGACGCCTTCAACATCCCGGTGCTGACCTTCGTCGACGTGCCGGGCTTCCTCCCGGGCACCGACCAGGAGTGGAACGGCATCATCCGGCGCGGCGCCAAGCTGCTCTACGCCTACGCCGAGGCGACCGTGCCGCTGGTCACCGTCATCACCCGCAAGGCGTACGGCGGGGCGTACGACGTCATGGGGTCCAAGCACCTCGGCGCGGACGTCAACCTGGCCTGGCCCACCGCCCAGATCGCCGTGATGGGCGCGCAGGGCGCGGTCAACATCCTCTACCGGCGCGAACTGGCCACCGCCGACGACCCGGACGCGGCGCGGGCCCGTTTCATCAGCGAGTACGAGGACACGCTGGCGAACCCGTATCTCGCTGCCGAGCGCGGCTACGTGGACGCGGTCATCCGGCCCTCGGACACCCGGGTCCAGATCGTCCGCGCGCTGCGCGCCCTCCGCAACAAGCGGGCCACGCTGCCCCCGAAGAAGCACGGGAACATCCCTCTATGAGCAGCCGCGAGCCGTACCTCAGCATCGTCCGGGGGGACGCCACCCCCGAGGAGACCGCCGCCCTCGTCGCCGCGCTGGCGGCGCGGGCGGCGGCCCGCGCGCCAGCCCGGCGGCACCGGAAACGAAGCCGGGAAACTGGAGGAACCCGGCACATCGGCTGCGCGTGGGACTCCCGCACGGCCCGGGAGCCTGGCGCGGGGCCTTCTTCCCCGGCCGGTGACGACGTCTTCCGACGCCATCCGCGACGACTACGGACCGATTACATCGCCGGAACAGGGTGTCAACTGGCTCGAGAGTTGGGACTATCTAGAAAGCGGGGGAATATAGTCAGCCGATCAACTAGTGACGAGTCCAGGAGGACACCATGGCCATCCCGGACTTCAGCGCACATGGCATTGCCGCAAAGTATGCCGTTCTCGTGGACGTCGGTTACCTTTACGCGGCCGCCGGTGAAGTTCTCTTAGGCGCCAAGGAGCGTAAGGAGTACCGCGTCGCCGCGGACGAGCTGATCCAAGCGCTCCAGAAGCACGCGCTCGAACGCATCCCGGGTGAGCTGTTGCGCGTCTACTGGTATGACGCCGCCCGCGACCGCGTGCCGACGGTGGACCAGCGTGTGATCGCCCAGCTGCCCTGGGTCAAGGTCAGGCTGGGCAACCTGAACGCGCGTGGCCAGCAGAAGGGGGTGGACGCGCAGATCCGCAGCGACCTCGAGGCTCTCGCCCGCCACCATGCCGTGAGCGACACCGTGCTGATCGCCGGGGACGAGGACATGGTGCCCGCCGTGGAGGCCGCGCAGGCGTACGGCGTGCGCATCCATTTGTGGGGGGTCGAGCCGCCGTTCGGGACCAATCAGGCCGAGCGGCTCGTCTGGGAGTCGGACACCGTCGAGATCCTGAGCGCCGACTTCCTGCGCCCGTTCTTCACCCGGGCTCCGGTGCCCGTGCCCGTGCCGCCCACGCCGTCGCCCGCCCAGGTCTTCGCGGGCCGTACGGTCAAGCCGATGCCGCCGAAGGCGCCCGCCGGCCAGGTCGGCAAGCTGGGCCCGGGCCGGCCGCGCGTGGAGGAGGTCGGCGAGCACGTGGCGCAGAAATGGATACTGACCCGGGGCCGCGACAACATCCGCGACCTGCTGCCGGGCCCGCTGCTGCCCACGGTGATCGACACCGAACTGCTCATCGAGGCCGAGAAGGAACTCGGCCACTCCCTCCGGCCCTACCCGGAGGCGCGCGTGTGGCTGCGCGACGGCTTCTGGGCCCGGGTCTACCGCGAGTTCGACCTCGGGGTCGGCATCTCCAGCAAGTGACTCCGGCGTTCCGATCCGGCGTCCCAGCTCGCGCGGGAGCACTCCGGGCTTCACCGCCCCGGTCTCGCGCGAGACCCCTACGCCCTGCCGGGCGATAGAGCCGGTCTACAAGAACAACATCCGCGAGGTCCTGGAGATCGAGACCGGCCACATGGTCGGTTTGTT
>NZ_MWJN01000168.1:0-10959 GCF_002027145.1 Microbispora sp. GKU 823
CTGCTCCCCGGAGCGGCGGACGGCTCCGTCCCGGCTCACCGTGGCGCTGGAGGAGTTCGGCCCGGCCGACCCGGCAGAGCCGCGCTGCGCGGCCCGTCCGGATGGCGACATCTGGCGGCTGACCGGCGTCAAGGCGGTGGTCCCCTCGCCGTTCGGCGCGGCCCACGTGCTGGTCTCGGCGGCGGCGGAGGGAGCGCCGGGCCTGTTCCTGGTGGCCTCGGACGCGGAGGGCGTCTCCTGGCAGGCCGAGGAGACCACGACGCACGACCTCGCCGGCACCCTCACCCTGGACGACGCCCCGGCGCAGGCGGTCGGCACGCCGGGGGACGGCGCGGTCGGGTGGACGATCGAACGGACGGCGGTCGCGCTGGCGGCCGTGCAACTCGGCGTCGCCCAGGGCGCGATCCGGCACGCCGTGACATATCTGTCCGAGCGCAGGCAGTTCGGCCGTCCGCTCGGCACCTTCCAGGCCGTGCAGCACCAGCTCGCCGACTGCTACATCGACGTCGACGCGATGCGCGTGTGCCTGTGGCAGGCGGTCACCTCGCTGCAGGAAGGCGAGGACGCCGCGGCGGCCGTGCTCGTCGCCAAATGGTGGGCCGGGGACGCCGGGCTGACCGTGGCGCACCGGGTGCAGCACGTCCACGGCGGCATCGGCGTCGACGTCGACTACCCGGTCCACCGGCACTTCCTGTGGGCCAGGCAGATCTCCGGCACGCTCGGCGGGCCGAGCGCCGACCTCGCCAAGCTCGGCGCCGTCATCGCCGCCGGAAGGATCGCGTCATGAACGGGCGGACGTACGAGGAGGTGGCGGTGGGGGAGGAACTGCCCCCGCTGCCGATCCCGCTGACCCGCACGCTCATCGTGGCGACCGCGATCGCCAGCCGCGACTACCAGGACGTCCACCACGACCCCGGCCTCGCGGTCGAGCGCGGGTCCAAGGACATCTTCATGAACATCCTCACCACCAACGGCCTGGTCGACCGGTACGTCACCGAGTGGGCCGGCCCGGCCGCCGTCGTCAAGGCGATCAGGATCAGGCTCGGCGTGCCCAACTACCCCGGCGACACGATGACGCTGACCGGCACGGTCACCGCCAAGCACGACGAGGACCGCCGTGTCGAGATCGCCGTACGCGGCGAGAACGGCCTGGGCGCCCACGTCACCGGCACCGTCGCCGTACGGCTTCCTTCGGAGGACGTGAGATGAGCGTTCTATCCGGTACGGCGGCGATCGCCGGCATCGGCGCGACCGAGTTCTCCAAGGACTCCGGCCGCAGCGAGCTCCGGCTCGCCTGCGAGGCCGTGCTCGCGGCCGTCGCCGACGCCGGCCTGAAGCCGTCCGACGTGGACGGGATGGTGACGTTCACCGCCGACACCAACGCCGAGATCCACGTCGCCCGCAACACCGGCATGGGCGACCTGACGTTCTTCTCGCGCATCCCGCACGGCGGCGGCGCGGCCTGCGGCACCGTCCAGCAGGCGGCGCTGGCCGTCGCGACCGGCGTCGCCGACGTCGTGGTCTGCTACCGGGCGTTCAACGAGCGGTCCGGCGTGCGCTACGGCCTCGGCCAGGCGGACCGGCCGGTCGAGACGGGGGCGGACAGCGCGGCGTACGCCTGGCTCAACCCGTTCGGCCTGTCGACGCCCGCCCAGTGGGTGGCCATGTTCGCCCGCCGCTACATGCACGAGTACGGCGCGACCAGCGAGGACTTCGGCCGGGTGGCCGTGGTGGACCGCAGGCACGCCGCGAACAACCCGGCGGCCTGGTTCTACCAGCGGCCCATCACCCTGGAGGACCACCAGGCGTCGCGCTGGATCGCCGAGCCGCTGCACCTGCTGGACTGCTGCCAGGAGACCGACGGCGGCCAGGCGCTCGTCGTGGTCTCGGCGGAGCGGGCGCGCGACCTGCCGCACCCGCCCGCCCTCATTCTCGGCGCGGCCCAGGGCTCGGGCGACGAGCAGCACATGATGACGAGCTACTACCGTCCCCGCATCACCGGCATCCCCGAAATGGGGCTGGTCGGGCGGCAGCTGTACGCGCAGAGCGGCCTCGGCCCCGCCGACATGGACGCGGCGATCCTGTACGACCACTTCACGCCGCTGGTGCTGCCGCAACTGGAGGAGCTGGGCTTCTGCGCCCCCGGCGAGGCCAAGGACTTCGTCGCCGAGGGCAACCTGGAGCTCGGCGGGCGGCTGCCGTTCAACACCCACGGCGGCCAGCTCGGCGAGGCGTACCTGCACGGCATGAACGGCATCGCCGAGGCCGTACGGCTGGTGCGGGGCACCAGCGTCAACCAGCCGGAAGGAGTGCGCAACGTGATCGTGACGGCGGGCACCGGGGTGCCCACCAGCGGCCTGGTGCTCGGAGCCGACCGGTGAACACCGGCGAGATGAACGCTGCCGAGTGGGCCGGCCGCGACCTCGGCGAGCGCACGGTCGCCTACGACGAGCGGGAGGCGATCCTCTACGCGCTCGCCGTCGGCGCCCCGGCCACCGACCTCGACCTCGTCTTCGAGGAACGGCTGCGGGTGCTGCCGACGTTCGCGCTGACCAAGGCCCAGTGGGCGCCGGACGCGCTCGGCTCGCTCGGCGCGTTCGACACCCGGACGGCCGTGCACGGCTCCCAGCGGCTGATGGTCCGCACGCCGCTGCCGCCCGCGGGCGAGCTGACCATGAAGGCCCGCGTCGCCCGCGTCTGGGACAAGGGCGGCGCCGCGGTCTTCGAGGTCGAGGTGGACAGCGAGTTCTTCCTCGCCACCTGGTCGCTGTTCGCGCCGGGGCGCGGCGGGTTCGGCGGCGAGCGCGGGCCTTCGGCCCCGAAGCGGCCCGAGACGCCGCCCGCGCGTCATATCCGGCTGGACACCTCGCCCAACCAGGCCGCGCTCTACCGTCTGCTCGGCGACCGGCACCACATGCACATCGACCCGGAGGCGGCGAAGGCGGCCGGGATGCCCAGGCCGTTCATGCACGGTCTGTGCACGCTGGCGGCGGTGACGCTGCCCCTGGCCGACGCCGTGGGGGCGCACCCGGCCGCCCTGGCCGAGCTGGCGGGCAGGTTCGCCGCCCCGGTCTTCCCCGGCGACCGCCTCGACCTGCGTACGTGGGACGCCGACGACGCGGTGGTCTTCGAGGTGGCGGTGAACGGCACGCCCGTACTGACTGGCGGGCGTGCCGTCTTCCGCGAGGCTCAGCCGCGCGTCACCAGGTAGCGGGCCGGGACCTCGCCTCCGCCGTGCACCGGGACGTCCGCCCCGGTGAGGTAGGAGGCGAGGTCGCTCGCCAGGAAGAGGCAGGCGTTCGCCACGTCCTGTGGCACCGCCATCCGGCGCATCGGGATGACCTCCGACAGGGCCGCGCCGCCGTCCTCGCCGTACAGGGAGGCGGCGGCCTCGGTCCTGATCAGGCCGGTGGTGATGTGGTTGACCCGCACCTTCGGCGACCACTCAAGCGCCAGCGCCTTGGTGAGCATGAGCAGCCCGGCCTTGGCCGCCGAGTACGCCGCGGTGCCCGGCTGCGGGTCCGCCCCGGAGACGCTGCCGATGTTGACGATCGACCCCCCGGTCTCCTGCTCGCGCATGACGAGGTTGGCCGGCTGGGCCACGTAGAACGGCGCGAGCAGGTTGAGGTCCACGATCCGCTCGACGAACCGCGGCGAGACCGTCGCCGCGTCCGCGTTCGGCGATCCTCCGGCGTTGTTGACCAGCACGTCGAGCCGGCCCAGGTGATCCACGGTCTGCTCCACCAGCCGGGCCGCCTCCGCGGGGTCGCGGATGTCGGCGGCGACGAAGCGCGCGATCCGGCCGCCCGCCGAGGGCAGCTCGTCCGGCTCGTTCCGCCCGCACACCACCACCCCGGCGCCCGCGGCGAGGAACGCCTCGGCGATCACGAAGCCGATGCCCTTGGTCCCTCCCGTGACCAGCACCGCCCGGCCGCCGAAATCCATCGTCACGTTCACCAGTTCCTCCCGACTCTCGGATGACCCAGGGAGGGTACGGCCGCCCGCCCGCCGGTGGGGGAGAGGTACCGGCCAGCGGGACCACGCCTGACGGGCCGGGCCGGGACGGCCCACCATGACGGTCATGACCGAGAACGAGGCGCTGACGATCCCGGGAGTGCTGGAGCAGGCGGCCCGGGAGTTCCCGGGCACGGAGGCGGTGGTGGACGGCGCGTCCCGCCTCACCTACGCGGAGCTGTACGCCCGGGTGCGCGAGGCGGCCCGCGGCTTCCTCGCGCTCGGCGTGGAGCCGGGGGAGCGGGTGGCGATCTGGGCTCCCAACAGCACGCGGTGGATCGTCACCGCCCTCGGCGCGCTCTGCGCCGGCGCCGTCGTGGTGCCGATCAACACCCGATACAAGGGCGAGGAGGCCCGCTGGCTGCTGGCGCGCAGCCGCGCCCGCGTACTGTTCACCGAGGACGGCTTCCTCGGCAACGGCTACCTCGCCATGCTCGGGGTCGCCGCCTCCGGCGTCGAGGGCCTGCCCGCGCTCACCACGGTCGTCACCTACGACGAGGACCCCAGGCCGGGCGCCACCACCTGGGCGGACTTCCTGGCGGCCGGTGCGGCGGCGCCGGACGAGGCGGCCCGGGAACGCGCCGCGGCGGTGCGCCCCGACGACGTGGCCGACATCCTGTTCACCTCCGGCACCACCGGCAGGTCCAAGGGCGCGATGTGCACCCACCGGCAGAACGTCCGCACCTACCTCGCGTGGAGTGCGCGGACCGGGCTGCGCCAGGGCGACCGCTACCTGATCGTCAACCCGATGTTCCACACCTTCGGCTACAAGGCCGGGGTGTTCGCCTGCCTGCTCAGGGCCGCCACGATGGTGCTCCAGCCGGTGTTCGAGCCGGACGAGACGATGCGGCTGATCGAGGCCGAGAAGATCACCGTGCTGCCCGGCCCGCCGACCGTCTACGTCTCCATGCTCGACGCGCCCGGCCGCTCCCGCTACGACCTGTCGTCGCTGCGGCTCGCGGTCACCGGCGCCTCGGTCGTCCCGGTGGCGCTCGTACGCCGCCTGCGGGCCGAGCTGTTCCCCCAGGTCGTCACCGCGTACGGGCTGACCGAATCGTGCGGCACGGTCACGGCGTGCTCGCTGGAGGACGACGACGTGACCGTCGCCACCACCTCCGGCCGTCCGATCGAGGGCGTGGAGGTGAAGGTCACCGGCCCGGACGGCGCGCCGGTGCCGGCGGGCCAGGACGGCGAGATCCTGGTGCGCGGGCACAACGTGATGGTGGGCTACCTGGACGACGACGCGGCGACCGCGGCGGCGATCGTGGACCGCTGGCTGGTGACCGGCGACCGCGGCCGGCTCGACGAGCGGGGCTACCTCGCCATCACCGGCCGGTCGAAGGACATGTTCGTGGTCGGCGGCTTCAACGTGTACCCGGCCGAGATCGAGCAGGTGCTCGCCGCCCATGAGGGCGTCGCCGAGGCCGTGGTGATCGGGGTGCCGGACGCCCGCATGGGCGAGGTCGGCCGGGCCTACGTCGTGCCCCGCCCCGGCGCGGCGGTCACCCCGGAGGTGGTGACGGCCTACTGCCGGGAACGGCTGGCCAACTTCAAGGTGCCGCGCGAGGTCGTCCTCGTGGACGGCCTGCCGCGCAACGCGACCGGAAAGATCGACAAGGCCGCGCTGGCGGTTCGGCCGCCCGCGTAAATCGCCGTCCTCATTGTCTGGATACGGTCGGACCGGATGCGGCCGCATCGGACGCGGAAGTTTCCAGGTTGTCAAACACCGGGATGGAGCGCTGCCCGGCGGTATCCGCCACGTGCGGGAATCGCCTGTCGCCACCGCCGGGTCACATTGGGCCGCGGCGAACGGCGATAGAAGATATTGACCGGCCCAGAGGCGAAACCTAGCCTTCGTGGGAGCGTTCCCACGCCCGCCCGCAGCACCATGTTCCGCGAAGGAGAGCCATGCGGCTTTTGGTGGATTTTGCCGCCAACCGTTCCGATCGAACGGAGCTCGCATGGGGACAGCGGGCCATCTGGGAGGCCATCCACCGGGTGGGGCCGGACAGCGCCCACTACTTCAACGTGCCCCGGGTGCTCGCCGTCCCCCGCGCGGGCGGCCCGCGTCGCCCCGGGGTCGTGGCGGCGGCCCTGGCCGAGGTGGTGGGCAGGCACGACGGCCTGCGATCCCTGGTACGGCTGGGCGCGACCGGGCCGTACCAGGAGGTCGCGGCGGCCGGCACTCTGCCGATCGAGATGGTCGAGACGGCACGCGGTGAGGCGGACGACGCCGTGGCGGCACTCGTCGCTCGGCTGGCCGGGCGGTCCTTCGGCGACGGCGAGCAGCCGCTGCGCGCCGGATTCGTGGTGTGCGACGGCGCCGTCACCCACGTGGCGCTCGTGATCAGTCACGTCGTCGCGGACTGGCGCGCGGCCGACGTCGTGGTGCGCGACCTGCGGATGCTGCTGCTCCGCGGAGCGATCGCGCGGCCGCCGTCGTCGCAGTTGCTCGACCTGGTGCGGGAGGAGAAGGCCGCGTCGGCCCGTTCTGACCGGGCGATCGCGCAGTGGGAGGCGCTTCTGCGGACCGTGCCGTCCGCCATGTTCCCGGAAGCGGTCGCGGCGGGCGCGACGCCGAGGTACGCGCGGGCCGTGTTGTCGTCGCCCCGGCTCAACCACGCCGCACATGTGCTCGCCCGCCGTGCCGGCGTCAGCACCGCCACGGTCCTGCTGATGGCGGTCGCCATGCAACTGCGTGAGCTGACCGGGCACGAGGTGTGCGCGATCACTCCGATCGTGCACAACCGCTTCGACGATAGGACCCGAGACCTGGTCACCAGCCTGAACCAGCTGGGACTGTTCACCCTGGGCCCGTGCGGAGGCCTTGCCGAGACCCTCGTCAGCGCCTATCCGGCGGTTCTCGCGTCCTACCGGCGCGCGCGCTTCGACACGCTGGCCTTCGACGCGATGATCGACCGAGTGAGCGCCGACCGGGGCGTCTCCGTGTTCCCGTCGTGCTGCTTCAACGACCTGCGCCCCGGAGAGGATCCGGGCGGCGACGGCAGCGCGGACGGGGAGTCCGAGCTGGAGTGGCTCCCCGGCACGGACCAGCGCAGCTGCCACTTCTGTGTGGCCCTGATGCGCTGGAAGGGCACGCTCGGCGTGGAGTTGAGCGCCGACACCACCCGCCTGCCCGAGGGCGAGATGGCCGCCCTGCTGCACCGGCTGGAGTCCTTCGTGGTCGATGCGGCTCAGCGGCCTTCGTAGGGCAGCTCGACGGCGAGGGTCAGGCCGCCCTCCTCACGCGGGGTGGCGGTGACCACGCCGTCATGGGCGTCGGCGATGGCGCGCACGATCGACAGCCCGAGGCCGCTGCCGCGCTCGGAGCGCAATCGGTCGCCGTGCAGCCGCCGGAACGGTTCGAAGATCGTCTCGATCTCGTACGGCGGCACGGGCAGGCCGGTGTTGGCCACGACGAGCTCCACCTGGTCGGCCCGCCGCCGCGTGGACACCCACACCTCGCCGCCGGGGTGGTTGTGCCGGATCGCGTTCTCCACGAGGTTCTGCACCAGCCGTTCCACCAGCACCGGCTCGCCCGCCGTCGGCGCGGGGTCGAGCAGCCGGTGCACGGTCACCTGGGCCGCCTCCGCCTCCTCGGCCGCGGTGTCGAGCACGTGCTCGGCCACGTCGGTCAGGTCGAAGGGCCGCCGGTCGAGCACCTTCTGCTCGCCCTCGGCCAGGGCGAGCAGGCCGTCGATCAGGCGTTCGTGCCGGGTGTTGACCAGCAGCAGCGACTCGCCGAGCCGCTTGACGTCCTCGCTCGCGTCGGCGCGGCGGACCGCGACGTCCACCAGCGTGCGGTTGATGGTCAGCGGCGTGCGCAGCTCGTGTGAGGCGTTGGCGACGAAGCGCCGCTGGCCGTCGAACGAGCGGGCGAGGCGGCCGAGCACGGTGTCGACGATGTCGGCCAGCTCCTTGACCTCGTCGTCCGGGCCGTCGTGCGCGATGCGCTCGGTGAGGTCGTGGCTCTGCGCGATCCGCCGCGCGCTCTCCGTCACCGACCGCATCGGCCGCAGCGTCCATCCGGCCGCGCGCCAGCCGAGCAGCGCCGCCAGCCCGCCCCCGGGGAGGAGCGCGATCCCACCCCCGACGAGCACGTTCTTGACCGCGTCGGCCTGGTAGACGCGCCTGACCTGCGCGACCCGCTGCTGGGCCACGTAGTACTCGTAGTGCCAGGGCGAGTAGACGGTGCCGGCGACGCGGATCCACTGAGGCTGCCGCAGCCCGTCGCGGGGCTCCAGGCTCTGCCGTACGACGAAGGCGAGGACCCCGACCAGGACGGCGCCGGCGAGCACGAAGACCACGCCGAAGGCGAGCGCGAACCGCAGCCGCAGGTTCTTCGTCATGGGATGCGATACCCCGCTCCCGTGACCGTCTCGATGACCGGCGGGTCCCCGATCTTGCGACGCAGCTTCATCATCGTCGTGCGGACGGTGTTGGTGAACGGGTCGATGTGCTCGTCCCACACCTTCTCCAGCAGCGTCTCGCTGGAGACCACCGCGCCGTCCGCACGCAGCAGTTCGGCCAGCACCCCGAACTCCTTGCGGGCGAGCGGCACGTATCGCCCGTCGCGGAAGACCTGCCGGTGCGCCCAGTCGAGCCGGATGCCCGCCCGCTCCAGGATCGGCGGGTCGGCCGGCCGCACCCGGCGGCCCAGCGCGTGCACCCGGGCCACCAACTCCTCGAACGCGAACGGCTTGGGCAGGTAGTCGTCGGCGCCCAGCGACAGTCCCTCCACCCGCGAGCGCACGTCGGCCGCGGCGGTCAGCATGAGCACGCGGACCTGCGCGGCCTCGGCCACCAGCGCCCGGCACACGTCGTCGCCGTGCGTCCCCGGCAGGTCCCGGTCGAGGATCAGCACGTCGTAGTCGTGGACGCGCACCCGCTCCAGCGCCCCGTCGCCGTCGTAGGCGACGTCCACCGCGAGCGCCTCCTCCCGCAGGCCCTCGGCGATCGAGTCGGCGAGCATCCGCTCGTCTTCCGCGACCAGCACCCGCATCGAAGCCCCCTTCACCCGTCGAAACCGTCCCAGGCTGCCAGGAGCGGCATAACCAGGACGTAACCGAATCAGGTGACGGGGAGTTTATCGATCTTTCGCTGAAGTGTCCGGGCGCCGCCGGGGAGCCGCCCCGGCCCGGACCCGGGGGATCGTCCATGCTCACCTCGACACCCGCCCTACGGACAGCGCCGCGCGGGCGCGCCCGCGCGAAACGCGTGCTGACCTGGGGACACGGCCTGTTCGCGGTCGTGCTCGCCGTGGCGGCGGCCCTGCGCGTGCTCGTCATGCTGACGTACGACACGGCGCAGCTCTACTGGTACGACTCGTTCACCTATCTCGACACGGCCGTCCACCTGAAGCCGGGCGGCGGGTTCCACCCCGCCGGGTACTCCTTCTTCCTGCGGCTTCTGTGGCCGTTCCACAGCGTCGAACTGGTGGCCGGCGTGCAGCACGCCATGGGCCTGGGCATCGCCGTGATGGTCTACGCGTTGCTGCGCCGCCACCGGCTGCCCGCGTGGGGCGCCACCCTGGCCACGCTGCCCGTGCTGTTCGACCCGGCGTTTGTCCGCCTTGAGCACGCCGTGCTCTCCGACACCCAGCTGATCTTCCTCGTCGTCGCCGCCCTGACCGTCGTCATGTGGCGGGCCAAGCCGTCCGTACGGGCGGCCGCCGTCGCGGGGGTGCTGCTCGCGCTGGCCGGGCTCACCCGGACCGCCGCAGTGCCGCTGCTCGGCCTGGTCCTGCTGTATTTGGTCGTACGCCGGGCGGGAGTGCGCCAGGTGGCCGCGCTTGCCCTTGCGGGGGTGCTGCCGCTGGTCGCCTACGCGGGCTGGTATCAGGCTCACCACGGGCGCTTCGCGCTCAGCGGCTCCGACGGGGTGGCACTGTGGGCGCGGACGATGACGTTCGCCGACTGCTCGGTCGTCAGGCCGCCGGCCGGCGAGGCGAAGCTGTGCCCGAACGGCACCGTTGTGGACGCCGCGTCCGAGTACGTGTGGGCGCCGGGCGCCTCGCTCAACCTGCTGCCCGGCGACCGCTTCTCCCACAACGACCTGGCCCGCTCGTTCGCGCTGCGCGCCATCGCGGCGCAGCCGCTCGACTACCTGCGCGAGGTCGCGCACGATGCCTCGCTCGCCTTCGCGGTCACCCCTGTGCGGCACCCGGCGCGCGTGTCCCCGGCGCTGTCGTTCCCCGTCGGCTCCTGGCCGCTGTCCTCCTTCCCGCTCATCGAGACCGTGCGCGGCGAGTACGACCCCGCCATCCGCGGCATGTCGTCGGTCGAGCCGTACGCGTCGTTCCTCGGTTTCTACAGCTATCCCGGCCTCCTGCACGGCCCTCTGTTCGGCATGGCCCTGCTGATCGGCGGGATCGGCGGGATCGGCGCGATCGGCCGGCGGCGGGCGGCGCTGCTGCCGTGGGCGGCGGCCGTGTACCTGTTCCTCGGCCCGATCGCCGCGCTCGACTTCGACCACCGCTACATGCTGCCCGCCGTCCCGGTGGCCTGCGCCGCGGCAGCCCTGGGCATGAGAGACCTGCGCGTACGAGGCCTGCGCATACGAGGCCGCGGCATCCGGGATCTGGCCGTGACCGGCCTACGCCGCCTCCGCCGAGCGGCCGTCTGACCGTCGCCCGGCCGCCTCGATGTCTCGCCAATCCCGCTAAACCCGTAGTCGCCGGCCTCTTATGTGGGTCGGGTGGTAGGTGAAGGCCCAGCGGTCGGTGCCTTCTTTGTGGCGGGTGTAGCGGTCGGGGTGGCGGTAGCGGTCGCGGTTGTGGAACTGGCAGGCGGGGCCGAGCAGTTTCAGGTTGGTGAGGCCGCCGGTGCTCCAGTTGTCGGCGTGGTCGATCTGGCACATGGTGGCGGGCAGGGGGCAGCCGTCGATCCAGCAGGTGGCGTAGCGGGCGAAGATCGCGCGTCGTTGGGCGGGGGTGGCCAGGCGGAC
>NZ_MWJN01000169.1:0-10602 GCF_002027145.1 Microbispora sp. GKU 823
ATGTCCGCGATCACCACGCGAACCACACCCAGCGGAATCCGCAGCAACGCCGACACCTCGGCCACCGACCGCACCTGACGGCACAGCGTGCTGATCGCCTGGCGTTCCGGGGTGAGCGTGGAAAGGTCCTGGTGCATCACCGTGGCGGAGGACACGAGTGCCTCCATGGCGAGCTGGAGCCGCGGTGCCGTACGCCCGCCGGTGACGGCGTACGGCCGCACCAGCGAGCTCTGCTCCGTCGGCGCCGGCGTCGGGACGGGGTTCGTGCCGCCGTACTGCCGGTGGGAGTCGTCCACCGGCGGATAGGCCTCGTTGTTCCAGCCGCCGCCTGCCACAGCGTCCTCCTGACCTTCTCGCTCTCGCTCCGGAACCCGGCGGCCAACCCGGCCGCCCGCTCAGGGCGTCTTCCCCGATCTGTCCTCCACCGCGTGCCTCACTTCGCGGAGTCTTCCGTCACCGCGGGTGGGACGCCTGGAGCTCGGCGCGGACCGCGGGAGTCAGCACCTGACCCGCCCGCTCCACCAGCAGCGTCATCTGATAAGCCACCAGACCAAGATCGGAATCGGCCGCCGCCAGCACCGCAAGACAGGACCCGTCACTGATCGACATGATCAGCAACAACCCCCGCTGCATCTCCACCACCGTCTGCGTCACCGGGCCACCCTCGAACACCCGCGAGGCGCCCTGGGTCAAGCTGATCAACCCGGCCGCCACCGCCGCCAGCTGATCCGCCCGGTCCTTGGGAAACCCGTCCGAGAACGCCAGAGGCAACCCGTCCGCCGACACCACCACGGTGTGCGCCACACCCGGCACGTTGTTCACGAAGTCCGTGATCAACCAGTTGATGCCGCGAGCGGCCTGGCTCATTTCCCTCATCAGTCCTCCTTCTCACTGTCCTGGGCATCGGGCATGCCCAGGGCCGCCGCCCCGGGATATCCCTGGTCCTCTCCGGCCTCCCCGCGAGCGACCGCCCGGCCCTGCCGGATGCCCTGCTGGAAGCTGGAGAGCCTGCTGCGCACCCGCTCGGGCGAGAGCACGGGGCGGGGCGACGGCGGGGCGCCGCCGCTGCCGCGGAGGGCTCGGCGGAGGGGGCGGAAGGCGTGGCCGAGCCGGGCACCAGGTTGGCCTTGGGCACCCGCTTGGGCAGGCCCGACGAGGTGACCCCGCCCAGGGCCGGCTCGCTGGCCGCCTTGGCCGCCTGCCAGCCGGCGTCCGCCGGGGACGACCAGGACGTCCTGGTGTCCGCACCGGTCTCGCCGTCGGAGTCGCCCTTGTCCGCCGGGATGTCGACCTTCTTGAACCAGTCCGACTCGACCGCGGCGAAGATCGGGAGGAACTCCTCCTCCGACTCCAGCGGCGAGGTCCGCACCACCGGCAGCGGGCCGGTGTTGTCGTCGCCTTCGAAGGAGCCGCGGCCGGTCCGTCCTGGCCAGCCGGCGCCGCCGTCCTGCGGGGTGCCGGGCCAGGAGCCGCCTCCCGGAGGGGGCAGGTGGCCGGGCCAGGGCGTGTCCACGGGGGCCTCGCCGACGTGACCCCGGCTGAAGGGGTTGGTGTCGAAGGGGCTGGACTCGAACGGTCCCGAGTCGAAGTTCGTGGTCTCGAACGGGTCTCGCTCGGACGACGTCTTCTCGGACGGCGCGTCGAACGGCGCCTTTTCGAAGGCCGCCCGGTCGAACGGTCCGGACTCGAACGGGCTGCGGGCGAACGGATCGGGCTGCCCGCCCTGACCGAAGCCGCCGGTGTCGAAGGGGTTGCGGGCGAAGGGGTCGGACTCGCCCGGCCGCCCCGCGCCGCCCGTCTCGAACGGGTTGCGCGCGAACGGGTCGCCGTCGGCGCTCCGGCCCGGCGGCTCGAAGGGGTTGCGGGCGAACGGGTCGGGGTCGAAGCCGACGGTCTCCCGCGGGAAGGACTCGAAGGGCCCGCGTTCGAAGGGGTCGGCGCCGGGAGTGCCGACGCCGGGCGCGTCCGCGCCGAACACCGGGGTGCGCGGCGGGTTCTCGAACGGCGTCGGGCTGGCGAGGGCCGGCGCGTTGCCGAACATCGGGGCGCCGAACTGCGGCCCGGTTCCGACCGCCGGCATCGGGCTGGTCAGCTCGGGCTGCGGCATGCCCGGCACGCCGGGGAACGCCGGGCCGGCGTTGGCCAGCAGCGCCTCGGGCAGCAGCACCATGGCCGTCAGGCCACCGGTGTCCTGCTGCCGCAGCTGCACGCGGATGCCGTGACGCAGCGCCAGGCGGCCGACCACGAACAGGCCCATGCGGCGGGACACCGACACGTCCACGACCGGCGGGTTGGCGAGCCGGTAGTTGGTCTGGGCCAGCTCCTCGGGCGTCATGCCGATGCCCTGGTCGCTGACGGAGATGATCAGGCCGCCGCCGTCGATGCGGTTGCTCGACACCGTGACCTTGGTGTCGCGGGGCGAGAAGGAGATGGCGTTCTCCACCAGCTCGGCCACGAGGTGGACGACGTCGTTGACCGACTGGCCGACGACCGACGCTCCGGCCTGCACCTGGATGTCGACGCGCTCGTAGTTCTCGACCTCCGACAGCGAGGCGCGCACGACGTCGACGATGGGCACCGGCTGGCCCCAGCGGCGCGCGGGCTCCTGCCCCGCGAGGACCAGGAGGTTCTCACTGTTGCGGCGCATGCGGGTCGCCAGGTGGTCGAGCTTGAACAGGTTGCCGAGCCGCTGCTCGTCCTGCTCGCCCTGCTCCAGCCCGTCGATCAGGGACAGCTGGCGTTCCACCAGCGTCTGCGTGCGCCGCGACAGGTTCACGAACATCGCGTTGACGTTGCTGCGCAGCCGGGCCTCGTCGCCCGCGAGGCGGATGGCCTCGCGGTGGACCTCGTCGAAGGCCCGCGCGACTTCACCGATCTCGTCGCGGCCGACCACCTGGATCGGGACGATGGGCGGGACCTCTGCGGCGTCGCCGGCTTCCCGCAGCTTCTGGACCGTGTCGGGGAGACGGCTGCCGGCGATCTCCAGCGCCTCGCTCCGCAGCCGCCGCAGCGGGCGGACGAGCGAGCGGGCGACGCCGGTGGTGACGAGCAGGACCGCGATCAGCAGAAGGGCGACGGCGACGGCCACGATGATGGCCCGCTGCTGCTCGTCGTCCTTGAGCGACTGGCTCCGCGCCACGATGGAGGAGGTCAGCTTGGCCTCGACGGTGCGCATCCGGTTGATGGGCTGCGACATCGCGTCGTACCAGAGGCGGGTGTCGTCGCGCACCGACAGGTCGAAGCCCTTGAGCGGGAAACCCGCGTTGGCGCGGTCGAGCACCAGCGTGCGGATGAACTCCGCCTGGTCGACCTTGCCGCCGGTGACCGTGTTGTCGTAGTCGGCGCGCTCCTCGGCGGTGGCGCTCTTACGGAAGGCGCGCAGCTCGGTCTCCTCTGCGGAGACCGCGCCGAGGAAGTTCTGCAGCTGGGTCTGCTCGAAGCGGGCGTTGGGCAGCACGGTGGTCAGCAGGCCGCGCTGCATGGAGGCGTTCTCCTTCGCGCGGGCGAGCGAGGCCAGCGTGACGGACGAGGCGGCGAGCCGGTCGTCCTGCGTGCTCTTGGCCAGCTCGTCCTGCAGGGCCAGCAGGGTGTCGATGACGAGGGTGTACTGGTCGATCACCGCGCTCGGCTGCAGGTTCCCCTGCATGGCCTGGCTCCGCAGAACCTCGACGCCGTCGAGCTTGCCGATGATGTGGTCGATCTCGTCGGAGGCGCGGCTGCTCACCTTCGTCCTGATCTCGTTCGCCAGGTCCCGGACGGCGGTGGCCGCCTTGTTGGTGAGAAGGGTCTGCGCCTTGACCGCGGCGGTCGCCTTCGCCGGGTGACCGAGCGTCGCGTTCCAGGCGGCGCGGTCGCGCTCCGACTGCAGCTCGTGGGTGAGCCCCGCGACCTTGTCCACGAGCCGTGCCAGGTCGCTGATCTGCTGGTACTCGGACGCGGTGTTGACCGAGGTGACGACCCGCAGGCCGCCCAGCAGCAGCGCCGCCAGGGTCGGGATGAGGATCAGCGCCACAAGCCTGGAGCGCACGCGCCAGTTGCGCAGGAGGAAACGACTTCCCTCGTCAGGCTCCTGCTCAGCCGGAACCCCGGTCCCGGGGCTCTCGTCGGTCCGGGGGTCTTGTGTCCTCACAGGCTTTGCAACCTCTCGCCGTATGTGCGCACAGGGGGGAGTGTCTCAGCACGGATGGGGCTGGCGTGACGTGCGAGACGTCCTGCAGGCGAGGGTAATTGCAGCACACCGACACCAGGGAGGCCAACCGAACACCCGTGCACAAATAGCCTAGACAGGCATGTAGATGATGTTATTTGGTTAAATATCGGGTCGGCATCAATACCGAATTCTGCCCTGCCGGGTAGGCCCAGGTCCCGGGGATCCGGCCACCGTAGGCAAAGAATGCCACTCCGGCGTCGTCCCCGGGCCGGACGCCGCGAGGGCGGCACCCTCCGGGGTACCGCCCTCGCCGCTCCCGTCCGCGGGGCGCGGTCTGTCGGGAACACAGCTTTTTTTCCGGTTCAGTACTGTCTGCCGTACGCGGCCCGGACGGTCAGCACGTATTCGACCAGGCTGATGAGCGTGGACTTGACGGCTTCCCGCGAGCGCGCGTCCGTACGGACGATCGGGACGTGCGGAGGCAGCGACAGCGCCTCGCGGACCTCCTCCTCCGAGTGGAGAACTGCCCCTCCCAGCCGTTCATCGCGACGAGGAAGGGAAGCTGGGCCTCCTCGAAGTAGTCGATGGCCGGGAAGCAGTCGGCGAGCCTGCGGCTGTCGACGAGCACGACCGCACCGATGGCGCCGCGGACGAGGTCGTCCCACATGAACCAGAAGCGGTGCTGACCCGGCGTGCCGAACAGGTAGAGGATGAGGTCCTGGTCGAGCGAGAGCCGGCCGAAGTCCATGGCGACCGTCGTGGTCGTCTTGTTCGGCGTGAGCCCCAGGTCGTCGATGCCCGCGCTGGCGTCGGTCATCACGGCCTCGGTCGTCAGCGGCAGGATCTCGGAGACGGCACCGACGAAGGTCGTCTTCCCGACGCCGAACCCACCCGCCACGACGATCTTCGTCGAGGTAAGACCACGGCTAGAGCCTGCGTAGTCCACTGAGCACCCTTTCGAGCAGGTTGAGGTCTGGCTGTCCCTGGTTCAGCTGCGGCATGTGCAGGCGGACCAGACCCTCGTCGGCCATGTCGGCGATGAGCACACGGGCCACGCCTAGCGGGACCCGGAGCAGTGCCGAGATCTCCGCGACCGATCGTACGGAACGACATAGCATCATGATCGATTCCTGCTCTGGGCTGAGCAGGGAATAGTCATTGCTCTTCAAGGTCACCGATGATACGAGGGTTTCCATCGCCATGTGGTAACGCGGCTCGGATCGGCCACCGGTGACGGCGTACGGACGGAACAGAGGCTCGTCCTCTGTCCCGTCACGATCACGCACGGCCCTCTCCCCTGATCATCGCCGCGACGTCTGCAGCTCGGCGCGCAGCGCCGGAGTGAGCACCTGACCTGCCCGCTCGACGAGCAGGGTCATCTGGTAGGCCACCAGGCCCATGTCGCAGTCCGGTGAGGCGAGTACGGCCAGGCAGGAGCCGTCGCTGATCGCCATCACGAGCAGCAGTCCCCGCTGCATCTCGACGACGGTCTGCGTCACCGCGCCCCCCTCGAACACCCGCGAGGCGCCGACGGTGAGGCTGAGCAGGCCGGCGGCGACCGCCGCGAGCTGGTCGGCGCGGTCAGCCGGAAAGCCGTCCGATTGGGCCAGCCGCAGGCCGTCCGACGACACCACCACCGCGTGCGCCACGCCAGGCGTGCTGCCGACGAACTCGGTGATCAGCCAGTCGAACCTGCGTGCTTCCACGCTCAGCTCAGTCACGAGCCCTCCTCCTCTTTACCCGACCCTTCGGCGAGGCCCCCGGCCGTCTGGGCCCGGCCTCGCCTTACACCCTGCTGGAAGCTGGACAGGCGGTTGCGCACCGCCTCGGCCGAGACCGGGGGGCGCGGGGCGGCGGCGGGGGCGTCCGCGCCCACCGAGCCGGGCACCAGGTTGGCCTTCGGCGTGCGCTTCGGCAAGCCCGCCGCGGTCACACCGCCCAGCAGGGGGTCCCGGGCGCTCGCCGCGGCCTGGAAGCCGCTGTCGGCCCGGGATCGCCACCCGCCGGGGTTCCCGCCCTGCGCCTGCGGGGCGGCGACGGACCCGGAGGCGGGGGCGGAACCGGGCACCCTCGGGATCTCCCCGGTGCTCTCGCCGGGCTTGTCTCCGGCCTTCTCCGCGTCCTCCTCCGCGCCGGTCCGCGCCGCGGGCGCGGCCTGCGGGCCGGTGTCGGAGGGACGCCGGAACCACGCCGACTCGACCGAGGCGAAGATCGGCAGGTACTCCTCGCCCTGCTCCAGCGGCGACTCCTCCACCGACGGCAGCGGCCCGGTCGACGACGTCGGCTCCTCGGCCGCGAAGGCCCCGGAGCCCCCGCCGGGCGCCGGTGTGCTCCCCACCCCGGCCGGCCCGGTGCTCGCCGGCGAGAACGCCGTCGGCCCGGTGCTCGACGGGGAACCCGACTGCGGGAACGCCCGTCGGCCCGGTGGACGGGCCCCGCTGCGGGAGTCCCGTCGGCCCGGTGCTCGACGGAGAGAACGCCGTGGGCCCGGTGGGCAGCGACGGCCACGAGTGCTCCGAGCGGTCGTCACCGCTCTGTGGTCCGCTTTGTGATCCACTCTGTGATCCACTCTGCGGGAACGCCGAGGGCCCGGCGGGCGCCGGTGGCCACGACGACTCGGACTGCTCGCCGAACACCGGGCGGCGGGTATCGCCGTCCGGCCCCCTCCTGGGCAGGCCCGGCACCGAGTGCGGCCCCGAGTGCTCGGTGAACGCGCTCTCCCCGTACGTGTTCTCCGCGGGCGCGGGCGGCGCGTCCGCCGTCGGCGCGCCGAACGCGGTGAACCCGCCCGCACCGTTGCCACCGGCCCCGACTCCGCTGAGCCCGTTCCCACTGGGCACGTTCCCGCCGGGCCCGTTTTCACCGGTCATTGGTGACCTGCGGGACCCGATGCCGCCGCCCGCCGCGCCGCTGCCGGAGTTCCAGGGCTCGAACGAACCGCCCCCGGGCGCGGAGCCGAGCGGGTCCGGCCCGGCGAACGCCTGCCGGGCCGGCAGTCCGGCCGCCGTCTGCCCGGCGGGAACGGAGGGACGCGGCATCACGGGCTGGTCGGCGTTGGAGATGAGCTGGGCGGGGAACAGCACCATCGCGATGACGCCCGCGCCGTCGCCCCGGCGCAGCTGCACCCGGATGCCGTGGCGCAGCGCGAGGCGGCCGACCACGAACAGGCCCATCCGGCGGGACACCGAGACGTCGATCGTGGGCGGCTCGGCGAGACGCCGGTTGATCTCCGCCAGCTCCTCCGGCGACATGCCGATGCCCGCGTCGGTGACGCCGAGCATCACGGCGCCGCCCTCGACGGGGCTGCTGGAGACGACGACCTTGGTGTTGCGCGGCGAGAAGGCGATGGCGTTCTCGACCAGCTCGGCCAGCAGGTGGACGACGTCGTTGGCGGCGTGCCCGGCGATCGCGATCGTGCGGGGGATCCGGACGACGACCCGCTCGTAGTCCTCGACCTCCGACAGCGAGGCGCGGACCACGTCGACCAGCCGGGCGGGCTGGCTCCGCTTGCGCGGCGGCTCGTGACCGGCGAGGACCAGGAGGTTCTCACTGTTGCGGCGCATGCGGGTGGCCAGGTGGTCCAGCTTGAACAGGTCTGCCAGGCGCCGCCCGTCCTCCTCGCCCCGCTCCAGGCCGTCGATGAGCGAGATCTGCCGCTCCACCAGCGTCTGCGTACGGCGTGAAAGGTTCACGAACATCGCGTTGACGTTGGCGCGCAGGCGGGACTCCTCCGCGGCCAGGCGCACGGCCTGCGTGTGGACCTCGTCGAAGGCCTGCGCCACCTCGCCGATCTCGTCGGTGCTGTCGACGGCGATCGGCTGCACGTGGGACTCGCGCCCGGGGTCATCGGACTCGCGCATCTGCCGCACGATGTCCGGCAGCCTCCGCCCGGCGATGTCGAGCGCCTCGGCCCGCAGGCGGCGCAGCGGCCGGACCATCGACCGCGCGATGAGCACGGTCGTGGCGAGCACGAGCACGAGGAGTGCGAGGATCAGGCCGCCGGCGATGAGGGCGTTGCGCTGCTCGGCCGACTGCAGGTCACGGGCGCGGTTCTGCACCAGCTCGGACACGCGGCCCTCGACGGCCGCCATCTGCTCGATCGCCTTCGTGCTGTCCTGGAACCACTGCTGGGCCGTCCTGTCCCTGCCCCGGTAGCGGCTGAGGGACTGGTTCTGCAGGCCGAGCGTGAGCGCCCACGACTTGGTCAGCTCGCTGTTGACCACGTCCTTGTCGCCGAGGAGGGTGACCAGGCGGCTCGCCTCGGCGGCCGGGGCCTCGGTGTAGAACGTCGCCAGGTAGCTCTGCTGGCGCGACTGGGAGGCCAGGAAGTCCTGCAGCTCGAACGTCGTGAAGGTCTGGTTGCGCTCCAGCAGCTCACGGGTGAGGGTGGCCCGCTGCAGCGCCGCCTCCTCCTTGGCGTGGGCGAGAGCGCTGAGGGCGCGGAGGTTGCCCACGATCGCGGCGTTGTCGTCGTTGTTGCCCAGCTCGTCGTGCAGGCGCAGGACGTTGGCGATCAGGGCGCTGTAGTCCTCCGGCGCGCCGTTCTTGCGGATGCCCGCGAGGCTGGAGATGCGGCTCGTGAGCTGCTGCGCCTGCTCCACCGCCCGCGTGCCGTAGTCCGCGTCGATGTTCTTGAGGTCGGCCTTCACCTGCTGGATCAGCGGGTCGACCGCCGCGCGCTGCTGGGCGCGGGTCACCTCGGTCTCCCCGTCGATGTTGAACTTGCGGCCGCTGGTGCCGCCCCAGACGGACAGGTCGCGTTCGAGAGCCAGTTGCTCGGCCAGATCCCGCAGGTGCACCGAGTATTCCGCCGCCGACCTGGTCCGCTGGTAGGCCGTCAGGCTGTCCATCGAGCCCACGACGCGCACGCCGGCGAGGAGCACGGCCACGAGCGTCGGAGCGACGATCAGCGCGGTCAAGCGTGTGGGCACTCGCCAGTTGCGCGGCGAGAGACGACTCCGCCGCCTGCGGTTATCGGTATTCGACTGCTCCATGCTCACCGGCCCCGCCATCGTTCGGCCTGCCTTCACGCGTCTGGACAGCATGAAGTGACACAGCTGTATAAGCGGGGACAATTCGACCACAAGGTCACGACGGCGAGCGGCCCTACCCCTGCCGCAGCACCCCAATTGTTACCAAGAGGTGAGGATCGTTACCCCTCATCTGAGGGCCGCGAGCACGTGCTCTCGCACCTGGATTCGCTGCTGCTCATCGAGGATGGGACGGCCTGTGCGATCCGCCACATAGAAGACATCCACCGCTTCTGCGCCCAGAGTCTCCACACGCGCGGCTCGTACGTCAAGACCGCACTCGCCGAACGCCCGGCCGATCCGCCACAGGAGTCCCGGTCGATCGTGCGCCCGCACCTCCACCACGCTCGCGGTGAGCGACGCGTCGTCCACCAGGGTGACCCGGGGCGGCGCGACCGGCACCCTGGACGGGCGCATCGACCTCGCCCGCCGGGCCAGGCGCTGCTCGATGTCGAGCCGTCCGGCCAGGACGAGGCGCAGATCGGCCTCCAGCGTCGCGGGATCGGGCGGCGTGCCGTACTCGGGGACGACGACGAACTCGATGACGGCCGTCGACCCGGCGGACGCGGCGGAGGCGGAGCGGACCGCCATGCGGTGCGCCGCGAGCACGCCGGCCGCCCGCCACAGCAGACCCGGCCGGTCGGGCGCGACCACGGTGACCGCGCTCCCGTTCACGCGCACCGCGCCGCCGCCGTGCCGGGCGAGCGCCGCCTGCTCGGGGGGAAAGGGCCGGTGCGGGCGCGGCGGCGTGCCGGACAGCACCGACCGCACCCGCCGGACCAGGTCGGAGACCAGAGACGCCTTCCAGGAGTTCCACGCGGCAGGGCCGGTGGCGTTGCCGTCGGCCACCGCGAGCGCCGACAGCAGTTCGAGCACCTCCCTGGACCCGACGGCGTCGGCGACCCGGGAGATGGTGACCGGGTCGTCCAGGTCCCGCCGGGTGGCGGTCTCCGGCAGCAGCAGGTGGTGCCGCACCACGGTCGAGAGGATCTCCACGTCGGCCGGGGGCAGGCCCATCCGGGTGCCGATGTCCCTGGCGACGATCTCGCCCGTGGTGGAGTGGTCGCCAGGCCAGCCCTTGCCGACGTCGTGCAGGAGCGCCGAGATCAGCAGCAGGTCGGGGCGGGACACCTCGCGGGTGAAGGCCGCGGCCCCGGCGGCGGTCTCGATGAGGTGCCGGTCGACCGTGAAGCGGTGGACCGGGTTGCGCTGGGGGCGGTGCCGTACGCGCTCCCAGTCGGGGATGAGCTTCACGAGCACCCCGGCCTGGTCGAGCTCCTCCCAGACCGGTACGGCCGCGCGCCCCGCGCCGAGCAGGGCGACCAGCGCGCCGCGCGCCTCCGGAGGCCACGGCACGGGCAGCGGCGGCGACTGGGCGGCGAGCGCGGAGACCGTCGCGGGCGCGAGCGGCAGCCCGGCCTC